>JBOFWC010000102.1:0-99835 GCA_051653405.1 Proteocatella sp.
AGCTCAAAGTCTTCAAATACAAATCCGAAAGAAACCATACAGCCTACAAGAGAATAGTCATCTTTTTTAGGACTTTCTATAGCTGACCCAAATATAGTTCCCGCTGGAACTAAAATCTGAGGAAGCTCTCCTTTTTCAAAATCTAATCCCAGTTTATGCACGGTAAGACTTCCGTCTTTTGAAATCACATATACTGAAAGGGGACAGCCGTCATGGTAATACCACATTTCATCTGATTTTAGACGATGAAATTTTGAAACTTCATTTTCTGTAAGCATAAAGTAAATGCTTGTCGCTAAACTTCTTTTGCCCTCAAACTCTACATCTAATTCTGCATCCGTTATCTGCTGTGGATTCACATAATTTTCTTTATAATATCCGCCTTCTGGATGCTTATTCATATCTAAATTTTCTGACCAATATTTGTAATTTCTTTTCATAAAAACTCCTTACTCAAATAAATAAAACATATGATACAATTAAATAATTTTAAAATTGTACCATATGTTTATGCTTTTTGTAAACTTATTTACTATTTTCTTGCTTTTTGTGTTTTACTTTTTTCAGTCTGAAGAAATCTTCTCTTTCTTTTTCCTCTAATACTTCTGAAATGTATTTTACAGCTTCTTCATATCTTGGAATCTGAATTTTTTCAAGGGCATTTGCTCTTTTTACGGTTTTCTTAATTTCCAGAGATATTTTATAAACCGCATTTTCAATTTCTGCTAGTTCATATATAAGATATTTTAAATCTTCTAATGTATTAACTGCGTTATCAAGTGCGGAATTTGTCCTAAAAAAGCTATAATTTGGATTTCTATTATTATCTCTATCGTACACAACCATAGGAATTTCTACACCCATAACGCTTCGATAAAGAATTTTAAATTCTTCTTGTTTTGGGATAGAAAGAGCTACGTCTGAGACATTATTAACTCCAAGTGTTATATTTGCAACCTGAAGGGTATCATAAGCCCCTTCAAATTGCTGTTTTACCTTTTTCTGAATTACATTTGCTCTTTCTACAAGACTCATAGCTTCTCTTATTAAAACCGTACGTTTTTTGTCTAATAGCGCATATCCGCCTCTTGAAAATTGAAGATTTTCTTTAGCTTTTATAAGATTGGCTTTTGTAGGAGTAAATTGACTTTGCATTCAAATTCCCCCTTACTTGTTGTAATATTTCTCAATCATAGCTGGAGATAGTCTTTCTAGTTCTTCTGTTGGAAGAATTGAAAGTATATTCCACGCTATGTCTAGGGTTTCCTCTATAGTACGTTTTTCATCTGTTTTTTGACTTAAAAACTGTTTTTCAAAAGCTATTCCAAATTCAATAAACTTCTTATCTATTTCAGAAAGGTCATCTTCTCCTATTATCTGAGCTAAGCTTCTTACGTCCTGAACTCTTGAATATGATGAGAAAAGCTGGGAAGCTACTTCATCATGATCTTCTCTTGTAAAGCCTTCTCCTATTCCGTCTTTCATAAGACGTGAAAGTGAAGGAAGTACATTTATAGGGGGATATATATTTCTTTGCTGAAGGTCTCTTGATAGCACTATCTGTCCCTCTGTTATATATCCTGAAAGGTCTGGAATAGGGTGAGTTATATCATCATTTGGCATTGTAAGAATTGGAAGCAGCGTAACTGAACCCGCTTTTCCTTTTATCATACCTGCTCTTTCATAAAGCGTTGCAAGGTCACTATAAAGATATCCTGGATATCCCTTTCTACTAGGAACCTCTTCTCTTGCTGATGAAATTTCTCTAAGGGCTTCTGCATAACTTGTCATATCTGTAAGAATTACAAGTACATGCATGCCTTCTTCGTAAGCAAGATATTCTGCGGCTGTAAGCGCACATCTTGGCGTTGTTATTCTTTCTATTACCGGATCATCTGCTAGGTTTATAAACATTGAAACTCTTTGGATTACGCCTGAACCTTCAAACGATTTTCTAAAGTAGTCTGCATCGTCGTGTTTTATTCCCATTGCTGCAAATACTACGGCAAAATTTTCATTATCCTCACCTTTTACAGAAGCCTGTCTTACAATCTGAGCCGCAAGCTCATTGTGACTTAGGCCATTTCCTGAAAATATAGGAAGTTTCTGTCCTCTTATAAGGGTCATCAGTGAATCTATTGCAGATATTCCTGTTTCAAGATAGTTTCTCGGATATTCTCTAGATACGGGGTTCATAGGTCTTCCGTTTACATTGTATTTCTTTACAGAATATACCGGGCCTGCGCCATCATATGGCTTTCCTATGCCATTGAACGCTCTTCCTAATATATCTTTTGAAAGTGGAATTTCAAGCGGCTTTCCTACAAACTTAACCGCTGCATTTGTCGTAGATATCCCCTGCGTTCCTTGAAATACCTGTGCTACAACTTTATCACCTTCTACGGTAACTACTTTACCTTCTCGTTTTATATTATCATCTATAGTAATTTCAAGGATTTCTCCATAAGCTGCATTTTGAACCCCTTCTAATACGATAAGATCTCCCTTTACTCTTTCAAGTTTTAAATATTCTCTTTGAGACATTATATCACGTCCTTTCTATTAGAATATTTTTCTATTACTTCGTCATAATAGGCATTTATTTGAAAGTGTAGTTCGTCGATTTGTGATAAATCTTCGTTAGGAACTGTATACTTCATTTTTATTACATCTTCAAAAAGTTTTGCATTTTTTATAGCTGAAAGTGGGATTGCTTTGTCATGAGCATCTAAAGCTCTATCGTTTAGATGTTTTATAACTTTAAGCATCTCATACTGTTTTTTTAGTGGTACAAAAGTATCATCCTTATGCATCGCATTTTGCTGAAGGAAGCCTCTTTTTATAACTTTTGCTACTTCTATAGTTATTCTCTGATCATCTGGAAGTACATCTTCTCCTACAAGCTGTACTATAGAGTTTAGCTTCTCTTCTTCACTCAAGATTGACATCATCTCTTCTCTTATCGGAAGAAGATCTTCTGCTACTTCTTGAGCATAATAATCTTCTAATGATTTTGTGTATCCACTATAGCTCGTAAGATATCCTATTGCTGGATAATGTCTTGCGTATGCAAGTTTTTTATCTAATGCCAAAAATGCATTTACAAAACGCTTTGTATTTTCAGTTACTGGCTCTGAGAAGTCTCCTCCAGGAGGCGATACCGCCCCTATTATTGTTACTGAACCTTCATTGTTGTTTAGAGTTTCTACATAGCCTGCTCTTTCATAAAACTGAGCAAGTCTAGATGGAAGATATGCTGGATAACCTTCTTCCGCAGGCATCTCTTCAAGTCTTCCGGAAATTTCTCTAAGCGCCTCTGCCCATCTAGATGTAGAGTCTGCCATTATAGCTACATGGTATCCCATATCTCTATAGTATTCTGCGATGGTTATTCCAGTATAAATACTTGCCTCTCTTGCGGCAACTGGCATATTTGACGTATTAGCAATCAGTATGGTTCTATCCATAAGAGGTTTATTACTTTTAGGGTCTATTAGCTTTGGAAAATCTTCCAAAACCTCTGTCATTTCATTTCCACGTTCACCACAACCAATATACACTATTATGTCTGCATCTGACCATTTTGCAAGCTGATGCTGAGTCATAGTTTTTCCAGTTCCAAATCCACCCGGAAGTGCTGCTGTACCACCTTTTGCTATTGGAAAGAATATATCAAGTACTCTTTGACCTGTTATAAGCAGTTTTTCTATAGGTCTTCTTTGTGAAACTGGTCTTGGAACTCTTACGGGCCATTTTTGATAAAGTTTAAGTTCTATCTCTTTCCCTTTTATCAAAACACTCGCTACCGTCTGCTCTATATTATAGCTTCCTGAGGGTAACACATTTCGTGCTTCTCCGCTTACCCCTGGCGGTACCATTATTTTATGAAGAATTAGCTCAGATTCTTGAACCTGTGCATATACCATTCCTTCAGAAAGATAATCTCCTTCTTTTATAAGCATTTCTACATCCCAAAGTTTTTCTTTGTCTATACTTATAAGTCCTATTCCTTCTGCAATAAATTCTCCAGATATTCTTTCAATCTCCATAAGAGGTCTTTGAATTCCATCAAATATATTTCCTATCATTCCAGGTCCAAGTGTAAGCGAAAGTGGCTTGTCAGTTGGGTATATTTTTTCTCCTACTCTAAGCCCTTCTGTTTCTTCGTATACCTGTATCGTCCCTATACTATCCTCTAGAGATATTACTTCTCCAAGAAGCTTTTTCTCGCCTACCATTACCATCTCTCTTACTTGAAAATCCTGCATCTGAGAGGCTTTTACTACGGGGCCGTTTACTGAAAAAGTAATTGCTAATTCTTTATTCATTAATTAACGCCCCCTTCTCTTACATAATTCTGCATAAACTGTCCTATATCTTCTCTTTTTTGAATTATAGAATTTTGTAAAGTTTTGGTAATTCTAAGGTTTAGTTCTTCTATTTCTATAACAAATCCGCCTATATAATCTGCTTCACCTTCGTTTATCTCAAAGTTATTATAATCTAATGATTTTAACTTTTTTTCCATAAGATATTTTGTATTATCAAAGTTTGCAGGCGCAAGATTTAAACTTATTTTAGCTTCAGCTGGAATTTCTTCTTTTTTCAGAAGCTTTATAAGCACATCTGATATAAATCCAGGATAAGTGTCTCCAAGTGCAAACTCTCTGCACCTATCTTCAAGCTTTAGAGTCAGCATTTTTACAAAACCCTCTGTCATTTTTAATAGTTCTCGCTTTTCTTCCTGTCTTGCAGTGGATACTCTTTCCTGTCTTTGTCTATCTATTCTATCGGTAGAAAGTTTTATCGTCTTTTTTACACTTTCTTCCAATGCACTCTTTTCTTTATTTAAAAAATCACTTACTTCCTGCTGTTTTTCTTCCAATTTAAGTCTATTTTCTCTGTCAATTTTTTCATTTATAAGCTTTTCAAATTGAGTTAATTTTTCCTCAAGAGTAATCATTTGTTCACCTCTTCTTTTGACTATAGTTTTACTCCAACAGATTCGTTTATATATCTGGTTATATAATTTTCCTCTCTTCTTTGACCGAACCTGTCAGGAATCTCTACTATGAGAGGATAGGCTCTTTTTAGTTTTATACTCATAACCTCTTCCTGAACGGTTTCAAATACTGCTTCTGTAAGTATCAGTATCCCAATTTCTTTATCATTCAGCACTTCTATAATCTGATTTATAATTTCTTCTTTTTCGTGAAGAATCACCCCAGATATTCCAGAGAGCCTCATAGCTACCATTGTGTCTTTGTTATCACTTATAAGAAATGATTTCATAAAATCACATCCTTAAATTCTTCCTAAAATTAGAATTGATACTATAAGTCCATATATAGCTATACCTTCTGCAAGTCCTACAAATATAAGTGTTTTTCCAAGGATTTTCTGATCTTCTGACACTGCTCCAAGTGCTGCTGCTCCTACTGATCCAACTGCGTATCCTGCTCCTACAGTTGCAAGTCCAGTTGAAAGTGATGCTGCTAAATATCCCATTCCAGCTACATCAGAACTTGCAGAACTCGATTCAGAAACCGCATTTGCTATTTCTGGAATCATTAGTATAACTGCAAATGCTGCAAGAGGTGCAAACATACTTACATTTGCGATTAAGGTTTTCTTTATTTTTGAACAATCAGCACCCTTTATATAAAGTCTTGCTCCTATTGCTATCGTTACTACTACTAAAAAAGTCATTATTGCTAATATAATTTTCATTTTAAAATTCCTCCGCTTCTTCTATAAATTTTATAGGTATATATGTTTTCCCGTCACCTTTAAAATACTTGCTAAATAGCTCATAGTATTCTAATCTAAGCCCTTGAATAAGCACTATTAAGCCTTCAAGTCCTATTATTATTATATTTCCAAGTACTAATATCGCAGCACCCATAACTGGACTGTTTGCAATTTTAGCCATTGTAGAAAATGCTAAAAATAATCCTACATGGTTTAGTGCAAATGCGCCTATTCTTATAAATGAAATTGAATTTGAAAGAAGACTCAGTATCGTCTCTATTAAATCAAATCCACCTTCTATATAGTATGCACTTTTACCATCTTCATATTCTACTTCCTCTTTTACAATAAGTGAGTATAGAGGTTTTTTAAACAATAGTGCGCCTAAAGCTACCACCATAACTATAATGAATACTATATTGGGAACAAGCTGTGTTTTTAAAATCATCTGTAATCCAAATGATAAAAGTGCTATATAAAATACAAGTCCCGCTACTCCATTTCTCCCAAAAAGACACTCCTCAATTTCACCTTCTCTTGCAAGATTATATATAGCCATTCCAAAACTTATTAGAAGTAGTATTACTCCAAAAGATACTGCACTTCCAAGTACAAAATTTATATTTTCAAGTGGTCTTACAAAGAGTGCTGGTATTAGCTCCTCATTTCCAAATACACTGCCGTACATAAACCCAAATGCAGTTGAACTAAGTCCAATCCTAAAAAGTATTTCTCCATAGTCTTTAGCATCAGTTCCTTTTTTTGCTTTCCGTTTAAGAAGAAAACCTATAAGCACAAATACAAGCCCCTGCCCTACATCTCCAAACATTGCTCCAAATAATATAAGATAAGTTACTCCTAAAAATAATGTTGGGTCTAACTCGTTATAATTTGGTACTCCATACATGTTTACTAAAAGTTCAAATGGGCTTATAACCCAATTGTTTTTTAATTTTGTAGGAGGAATGATGTCTTTATTAACTTCTTCTGAATTTTCCTCAATTACTATTATATTTTCGTAACTATTTTCTAAAATACATTTTGTATTTTCAAATTCTCCTTCAGGAACCCAACCGCTAAAATAAAAGAAATTCTTTGTGACTGCAACATTTTCTTTCATCTGCTCTAATTTTTTCTCTAAATAAATTTCTGAATATATTCTTGTAATTTCACCTCTGTAATGCTCATTTATGTTACTAACTACATCTTTATATTCTGCATAAACTTTTTCTAAATCTGCAATTTGAGCTTTTACGAGTTTAGAAGTTTCCGATACATTTCCTTTTATATCTTCTGGAATATCTATTTCTTTAAAATTTAAAGATTTTAATACCTTATTAGTTTCTTCTTCATATTTTGCTGGTGAAAATATAAGATATGATTCTCCATCATCAGAGCTTCCTATATGAAGTACTACCGCTGATATATTTTCATAGTTATCTCTAAGTTTTATTCTATTTTCTTTAGTAAGAGTCCCTATATGATAATTTATATGCTTCATATTTCTTATATCAGAAATATCTACATCTGCGGTATCTAGAAAACGTATATTTTCTAGAAAATATTCTTTTTCAGTTATGAGTTTTCTCATATCTTCCATTTTTTTTCTTATCGGTCCAATTACACTATACATTGAGTTGAGTCTATTTACAATCTTTTCAAAGTCATAATCTTTATCTATGTTTTTATCAACTCTTAATTTCATATCTATGCTATCTGAAATAAAACCAAGTTTTTCCAATAAATCTTTAAAATCAGTCTTTTCAAATTTTAATTTTTGAATAGCCCCTATATCTAAAGAATCTTCTATAGTTTCACTTATAAGATGCATTGTAAGTGTATCATTGCTTTTAGTTTTTGTATAATTTTCAATATGAAAACAGCCTGTAATGACTAAATCTTCTAGTATAGCATGCATGTTTTCAATTTGGGATACAACACTAATCATTTTCATTTTTTCTATAGCCAAATTTGTCACCACCTCTTTATAAGCAATTTATTTATATCTTTATTTTGATATCTTATACCCTCTAGTATTGTTATTATATCCATAGCCTCAAATTCTGCATCATGCATATATTTTATAAGTCTAGCTATAGTTAGTGGATTTCTTCTGTTTGAATTATCTATTGACTCCATAAGACACCTATTTATACTTACTTGTAGAAATTTATCATCCATCAAATTTAAAGTTATTCCATAATTTTTCATAAAATCTACAACTTTGTTCATAACATCGCCAGAATAAATAATCTCTTTTATCTTATTCAAACTCAATCTTGCCCCTCCAAGAAGTGTGTAGTTGAATATCTCTTCATTCATGAGGTTATAGTATTTTATCGCTCTATATATCCACTGTATATTTATAAGATCTATATTAATCCCTATTACACTTTCAAGAATAGATCTATCTTCTTTAGAAAGCTTCTCTGCTTTTTTTCTAAGCTCTCTAAAGTATATTGAGTCTAGATTCATTTCAGCATGAAATTCTCTTAACTTTAAATCCTCTTCAGTTATGCTTCTAAACGCATCCTCATATACAGTTCCTTTAAACTCTTCTACTAAACCAAGTAAGCTGTTTTGGTTAAGTAGCTTATCAAATGAAACCCTTTCAAATCTACTGTCATGTAAGAAATGCTCCGGTAGTTCTGAAAGATCTTCTTTTCTACTTATAGCTCTAAGTATAAGTTTTATATCTTCTACTTCCGCTCTCATAAATAGTATATCTGCAAATTTTTTAGAATCATAATATAGATACTTCGAAAGCTTTTCCATTTCTATAAGCATCTGTTTTTTTAAAATAAGCTCAAATTCCCAGCGTTTTATTTTATCTATACTATAATCTTTAAATACTTGTAGATATCTTGTATTATGTTTCAAATAGTTACCAATTTCTTTTTCAGAAGTAAAGTTCATCAAGGTTTCATAATCTTTTGCTGTCAACAGTTTAGAGTTCATAGCCTGTATTTTTGTATTTAATGCACTATACTTGCTAGCATTTCCCATTTTATTCCTCCAAATTTCTTATGATCATATTAAAGGAATTTTCTATAACTTTTTGTTCAAATTGAATATATCTTTCTTTTAGCTCCTCTGATTTTTGTTTAGCCTCTTCTCTTATTTGATTTATTTCAGTTTCAGTTTCTTTTAAAATTCTAGCTTGATATTCTTCTATCATATTTCTAGAATCCAATTCCACCTTATCCTTTAGCTCTTTGAGCTTAAACCGTTTTTGCTTTTCTAAATCTTCTATTGTAGATTTAAAATCATCTTCCTTCTTGATGGCATCCTTATCAATCTTTATAATGCTTTTTATAACTTCTTTCAAAGTATCTCCCTCCCATCTTTTGGTATCACATTTTATCATTATATACCCTTATTCACTTAATAACTAATTTGATTTTTTAAATTTTATTTATATTTATTGATAATTAGTATAATTTTAAGCTTTAAACAGTATATATCCTTTATTTTGCTCCTTATATCTTCATTTTACTCTCATTTACTTCATTTTATATTTTTAGAGAATAGTTTATTTTTTGACAAATCAAAAAACCGAGACTTTTTTGATTTTTTTAAAAACAAAAATCATAATCTCGGTTTTTTGATGCATTTTTCAACATAATTATATTGGAATTTAAATTACGTATTTATTATAAATCTTTTTTAGTCTTAAGCTGTTTCCAAGCATATAATGCTAGAGAAATTCCTATTACTCCATATGCTACGAAAACTCTAAAGTATTCTCCTATTTGAGCGTTTCCAAATAGATTTTGTCCAGCTTGTGGAGATACTATGAATAGTGTGTGGAAAAGAGCTGTTCCTATAATTGCCTGCCCAATTGTAGCTCTACTTACTGAAGCTCCTCCAACCAGAAGGGCTGCAATTGCATACATACCAACTTGTTCATGTCCACCATAAGTATTTAGAGTACCTATGTTCTGAAGGAATATTATCTGTCCTATACCTGCAAGTACTGTAGATATCATTATAGCCTTTATTCTAGTTCTGCTTACATTTATTCCAGATACTTCTGCAATATGCATATCTTGACCTACAGTTCTAAAATCCTGTCCAAGTTTAGTTGTCATTATAAATTTTGTAAATATGCAAATCAACCCTATTACTAAAAATGATGCTGTCGGGAATTTAATCATATTAATTATAGATTTTTGTGTAGATAATATTATAAGCAGTGCAAATATTACTACAAATATTCCTGATTTTATAATTGAATTTACATATTTTTCGTATCTATCTTCTTTTTTATTTTTATATGCGCCATATACAAAAAGTGCTATTAATACAATACAAATTGCCATTCCTGCATGAACCAGTGTAATTTTAAAGAATGGATCAAAAGCTTTATCTAGGGCATATTTTATTGCAGTTAAGTCTATGGTGTTTTTTACTCCAATCCCCCCACTTAATACAAGTACAGGATTGTTCATAGGAATTATTGTTCCTACTAAGAATAAGAATAATAATTGATATAAACCATTTGTAAAGAATCCTAAAATCATACCCGCTATCATTTCTTGTCCTCTTGTTTTATTTAAAACTACCCCTGTAAGGTATCCAAATAAAAGTGATAGTGGGAGTGAAAGAAGTACCGCTACTGTAAAGCCTGCTAGTCCTACAATGCCCCAGTGAGTTATCGCTATTAGTGCAATTTGACCTGCCATAGCTCCTATAACTATACTAAAGTTAAGTCCCATACCTGCAAGGACTGGTATTATAAGTGAAAGCACTAAAAATAGGTTTCTAGAAAGTCTACTTACAAGTTCATTTACTATAAAGCTCCATTCCATCTGCGAAACTTCCACACATACTAAACAAAGTATTACGAATATGAGCACTACTATGTTCTCGGTAAATGTAGTCTTTAATTTTTTGTTCCAATCTAATTTAGTTCTCGTCATCTTTATTGGAGTATTTTTGTTATCTAGTTTTTCCATTATTCTGCTCCTCCTCCCATTTTTGTTAGTGCATACAGAATTATTCCATTTTGCACTATTATTCTCATTACCTCTGAAAGGTTCCCTTCTGTTACTATCTTATTAGCAACTGGTAATGAAAGAGTAAGAAGCCCTTGGAATAAAAATGTTCCAAGTACTACATGAAGAATTGTTGCTCTTTTTGAACTTGCACCTCCTATTAATATAGAAGCTACTGCTGCAAATCCCATCATCATTGGAGCTTGATAAAGCTGATAAAATCCAAAACTCTGTGCGTATACAATTATTCCTACAGCTCCACACATTGTAGATATCATAGTTCCAAGAAGTCTTGCATTATCTACATTTATCCCTGAAGCTTTTGCAAATCTAGGATTATCTCCTGCCGTTGCCATAGCAATTCCTTTTTTAGTTTTTAAAAATATTGCCATAAGGATACAGCACACTGCAAAAAATATTAATAATCCTACAGGAATTGTTACACCAAATATTTTAAATGCACCAAAAGTATCAAGCACTTTCGAATATCTTCCAGTAAGTGTTATTGTGGTTCTAAGCCCATCTCCTATTGGCCACTTTAGTTCCAAACTATTAAACGGAGCTACAAGCCATACTATACACATCAAAGAAATTATAGAAAATCCCGCATATGTAGATACAGTCATTTCTGAGCCTTTTACTCTATTTAATAAAAGACCATAAAGCCATCCAGCTATAAGCGAAAATGGTATCGATACTAGCATTGCTACAAAAAGTGCAGTGAAACCTCTTAAATCAAGTTCTATACTTATTAATCCACCTAATAGTCCACATACAATTCCAATTGGTATTCCAAAGTTAAGCCCTATACCGCAAAGTATTCCCGGTACCATTGCAAGTACTAATACTCCATTCATCCCCATTCTTACAAGTGCATCTGATAAAAGAGCATTAAGCGGAAGCCCTAACTGTACTGCTACAATGCAAAGTACAAAGAAAAATGAAATAATTATAAGTCTTGGAGTCCCCAATGAATTTATCTTTTTCTTTATGTTATCCATTTAGATTACCTCCCTTTACCTTCTTGTAATCCCCACTCATCATAAGTCCAAAATCTACATCACTATCAGTTGGAAGTAGAATTCCTTCAACCTTCCCTTCTGTTATAATAGCGATTCTATCACAAATCATTCTTAATTCATTAAGCTCTGAAGATGTCATGACCACAGTCATTCCTTTTTCCTTACTAAGTTCTACTAAAGTATCTAATACTATTTTTTTAGCTCCTATATCAATCCCTCTAGTAGGCTCTGATACAAACAATATTTCTGGTTCTAAGGTAAGTGCTCTTGCAATACATACCTTTTGCTGATTTCCACCAGAAAGTCTTCTTGTAAACTGTCTTGGACCCGTGCACCTTATATCTAAGGATTTGATATATTTTTCAGCATTTTCTCTTATTGCTTTTTTATCAGCAAGCTTTATTCCTACTTTTTTTAGAAACTTTTCTTTTATCTGCATTGCAGTTGCGGATATATTATCTTCTATAGAAACATCTAATAAAAGACCTACCCCTTTTCTGTCTTCAGATACAAAAGCTATTCCATCGCTTAAAATCTGCCTTGTATCTCCTAACTTAAGAGGATTTCCTTTAAAAATAATTTCTCCTGCTACTGGATATAACCCTAAAACCCCATTTGCAATTCCTAGCTTTCCATGTCCAGCAAGTCCTCCAAGTCCAAGAATTTCTCCTCGTTTTATATCAAGGTCAATTCCCTTCGCTTCTTCCGCTGGCATCCCCACTCTAAGGTTCTTAAGAGACATTATAATTTCGTTGTCTTCAGTAGTAGTTTCTTTAGTTAGCATTTCTACTTCTCTACCTACCATTTTTTGTGCGATATCTTCTATATTAGTGCTATCTTTTGGCATTTTACATACCATGGTTCCATCTCTAAGTATTGTTATATTGTCTGCCGCTGACATAACTTCATCTAGTCTATGCGTTATAAAAAGTATCGCTATTCCAGATTCTGCTATTTTTTTCATAGCTTTTATCAGCTGCTCTGCTTCTGACTCAGTAAGTACTGCAGTCGGTTCATCAAAAACTAATAACTTAACGTTTGATTTATCAATTTCTCTCGCAATCTCTATAAACTGCATATATCCTACCGGAAGTCCTGATACGTGTTCTTTTTCGCTAAAATCCATGCCAAGAGTATCCAATGCTACTCTTGCGTCGGCTTCCATTTTCTTGATATCTAAGGTTTTTAAATTTTGACCAAAAACTTTAGATACTAGATTTGGCTTTAAGATTTCTCTATTTAGCTTTATATTCTCTGCTACTGTAAATCCTGGAATAAGCATAAATTCCTGATGAACCATCCCTATTCCCATTTCCATCGCCTGCTTAGGAGATTTTATCGCTACTTCTTGTCCATCAAAAGTAACCGTGCCTTCAAATCCTCCTGTAGAATGTATAACTGGCATCCCAAAAAGTATATTCATAAGGGTAGATTTTCCAGCTCCATTTTCTCCAAGAAGTGCATGTATCTCGCCTTTTTTTACCTCTAAGTCAACACCTTTTAGAACTTTATTTCCGAAGTATGTCTTCTCTATGCCTTTCATAGATAAAACGTATTCACTCATAAAAACTCCTCCTTTTTTGTAATATTCTGAATTTGTTTTATAATTTAAATAAAGACTACCAATCAGGTAGTCTTTATTCATTTATAATTCTTTGCTCACAAAATTAGAATACCACATACTCAGATAATACCATTAGATAGTTATTAAATGTTGTTCCTGTAGCTTCATTTGTATAAGGAGTGATTTGGCATTCTCCTCCTACTGTGCTAAGAATTTCTTTTACTTTTTCAAGGTCTGCTTTTTCAGTAAATTGACCTTCTAGATATGCCTTAGCATATTCTACTCCACCTTCAACAAACATCATGTTTATAGGTACTGGCCAAGTTGCCATTCTTCCGCTCATTCCAGCTTCAGAAACTTTTGCTTTTATTTGCTCTATAACATATGGAACGTCTCCCGCTTTATCTTCTGGAATTTCGATTCCAAGTGCGCCTGGATAAGCATGGAATGGAGATGGACAGCATTGTTGTGGATAAAGTGCTTTCTTCTCAATTATAGCTTTTATCATTGGCTCTTGCATTGCACAGTTTGTTCCAAAGAATGCAGTCTCTGTTCCAAACTCATCAACTTTTCTTGGGATATCTTCAAGTATGAATTGTTGTGTTCCTGGAACGCCTGCATCTCCTGTTGGGTCTGGTGCAGTTGCATCTACAAATTTAAGGCCTGCTGCTTCAGCATTTTGTTTTAATAAATCTCTTCTTGCTGCAAGCATTTGATAAGACATATGTCTTGGGAAAGAATAGTGAACAAATGTTTTTGCTCCCATTTTTACAGCTTCATCAATTATAGTTTTACCCATTCCTAATTCGTCAGCTACTAAAACAAGATCAGCTTTAGAAGCTATCATATCTGGGTCTTCCCCTGGTGTTGCTGCTATTATAAGTAAATCATCTCTAAGTTCTTTTGCTTGATCAATAGCTGCAGATGCTCCTGGAACTGCTTGACACATAATTATAGCCTTTACATCTGGATCTGATGCCATGCTCATAAAGTTAGCAATAGTTGTCTCAGTTTCTTTCATGAAGTTATCTGGATATGTTTTTGTAACAATCATATCGCCATACTTAGCCTTCATTTTTTCTGCTGCTCTAAACTCTTCCTCTCCCTGAGAAACAGTTCCTGTAAGTATACCTATTTTAAAAGTAGGTGCTTCAGTAGCCTCAGCTGCTTCGCCTGATTCTGAACCAGAACCACAAGCCGCTAAGCTAAAAATCATTGTTGCACTAAGTAGTGCTGCTAATAATTTTTTCATAGTCAAATTCTCCCTTTTCATTTTTTGTGTTTTGTGAGACTATTTCCAATTTTGTGTATTTTTATAATACTACATCTTTTGAAATTAGTCTATAGCTTTTTTCCTCATTATCTTGAATATTTCGAAAATAATACATTTATATGAAATTAAATCTTAACTTTTTTAACAAAATAAAACAAGGTGAAGCAATTGCAATTACTTCACCTTGTTTTATTATAGATTTTTGGTTTTATTTTATGAATTTTCAAGTTTTCAAAAATTAAAAATCTAGCTTGAGAATATGTATGCTTTGAAACTGACCTGGTCTTTTCCCCCACACTCGCCTGCTGGAGATTTCGCTCTGGGTCACATCACTACTTTCCTCTCTCGATTTTATCGGCAGGTCTTACATCTAAGACGCGCCATGCTCACTTTGCACATTTTTGGCAAAGCTTACGTGGGTCCTTTTGCCCGCGTCTGGCTTGGACTCTCAACCACAGACTTTCAAAGCTTTTCTATTTTACTTCAATTATTGGCTTATGTCAATAAGTTTTTGTTTATTTTCCATTATTTTAAAAATTATGGTATAATTTGATAAATAACAATTATAAAGGAGCTTTCTATGATTTTTGATATAACAGATTCAAAAAAAATGAATTTAATTGAAGAATATGCTGATTTAATAGTCTTATCAGGTATAAATTTACAACCAGGACAGCCAGTTATCCTTCGCGGGCCAATAGAAACTGCTGATTTCATGAGACTTATTGCTAAAAAATGCTATCAAGCAAAAGCTTCATATGTCCTTGTAGATTACATCGACTCGCTACTAGAGAAAGAACGATATCTTAATGCTCCAATAGAATCAATAAGTTATTTCCCAAAATGGAAAGCAGATGGCTTTGAAGAGTTATGCAAAAATGATGCATGTTTTATAAGAATTTCCGGAGAAGATCCTGATATTTTTTCGGATGTCTCTTCAGAAATCTTATCTATAGCAAATAAAACCAATTCTATGGGTATGAAAACTGTTAATAAATATATTTTAAATAGTGATCTATCTTGGGTAGTTGCCGCAGCGCCTACAAAAGCATGGGCCAAAAAAATATTTCCTGATATTTCTCAAATTGATGCAGTCAATAAACTTTGGGACTATATATTAAAAGCCTCTAGAGTTACTCCTAATAGCTCTGTAAATTCATGGAAAATTCATAACAAGTATCTTGCTAATAAGTGTGCGTTTTTAAACAATATTCAATTTAAAGCGCTTCATTATAATAGCCTTGGGAATGGTGTAAATAGAGGAACAGATCTTACTATCGAACTTCCTAAAAATCATATTTGGAGTGGAGGAAGTGAAGTTAATAAAAATGGAATCATATTTAATGCGAATATTCCTACAGAAGAAGTCTTTACTGCACCAAGTAAATATGGGATAAACGGGTATGTTTCTAATACACTTCCATTTAATTTTAATGGTAATATAATAGATGACTTTGAGCTAATTTTTAAAAATGGCAAAATTGTTGATTTTACAGCAAAAAAAGGGTATGATATCCTAAAGTCACTTCTAAATACAGATGAAGGCTCAGTTTATATTGGAGAAATTGCGCTTGTTCCAAATAATTCTCCTATTTCTATGCTTAATACAATTTTTTATAATACTTTATTTGATGAAAATGCATCTTGTCATCTCGCTTTTGGTTCTGCCTATCCTTCTTGTATAAAAAATGGAACTAGCATGAATGACGATGAGCTCGAAAAACATGGGCTTAATACTTCATTAATTCATTATGACTTTATGGTAGGCTGTGAAAAACTAAATATAAATGGGATAACTTCAAATGGAGATAAAATTAAGATTTTTGAAAATGGCAATTGGGCATTTTAAATCATAAACTTTAAATTATAATTAGGAGGTACTATGGACTATATTGTAGTTTTTCTTGAAGGCATTATAACTTTTATTTCCCCTTGTATACTTCCTATGATTCCCATATATGTAACTTATTTCATGGGAGGAATCGATAATACGGATGATTCTTCATCTAATAAAAATGCTGTTATAAATTCACTCGGTTTTGTACTTGGATTTACTATTATATTCGTTCTACTTGGTGCAGCAGCTGGTAGTTTTGGAAATTTCATTTCCAGTCATACTGCGTTATTTAATGTAATCTCAGGTATATTGATGATTATACTTGGTTTAAATTACATCGATATAATAAATATAAAATTTTTAAAAATGAGCAATAAAATACATTATAGAGTAAATATATTTAAATTTGAAAAAGCTGTACTGTTTGGAATCATATTCTCTATAGGTTGGTCCCCTTGTGTAGGCGCATTCTTAGGATCAGCTCTCATGCTTGCTGCAAATACTCAAACTATACTTCATGGGTCTCTAATGCTTCTAGCTTATAGTATTGGACTTGGTATTCCATTCATTTTGTCTGCTCTTCTTATAGAAAATTTAAAACATACATTTAATTTCATAAAGAAACATTACAAATTAATCAATAACCTTTCAGGGATTTTCTTGATATTAATTGGTATTGCAATGATTTCAGGTATGTTTGGAAAATTAATTGCATTATTTGCAGGATTCTCAATCAAGTAGTTTCATAAAAAACAGGAGGGAATTATGAATAAAAAAAATATACTAATTTTAGTTTTAATAGTTTTTATTATTGGAGGAGCATATACTGCATACTCAGCTCTTATTAGAAATGTAGATACATCCGATATTCCTCAAAATAATTCAACGGAGGGAACTTCTGATGAGCAAACAATGGAAAATCAAAAAAACACCGTTCCTGACTTTACAGTTTCTGATATTAATGGTGATATTGTAAGCCTAAAAGATTTTGAAAACCAGCCTATCGTAATTAACTTTTGGGCAAGCTGGTGTCCTCCTTGTCGTGAAGAAATGAGTCATTTCCAAGAAGCCTATGATACCTATTCAGAAAAAGGAGTAAAATTTTTCATGATAAATTCTACGGATGGAGAAAGAGAAACTGTAGAAACTGCTACTGAATATTTTAATAAAAATAACTATACAATGGATATATATTTTGACACTAAAGAAAATGACTTTAATGCTTCAATCTCTTATGGAGTAAGAAGCCTTCCTACCACATTCTTTATAAACAAGGATGGTTCACTTTCTGAATATAAACTTGGTAGCCTTGATAAAGACACCCTATTTTCATCTATTGAAAATATAATTGGAGAATAATAAATGGGTCAACTTTTAAAAAGCCTTATAAACAATCTAGGCTATATTCTTTTTATTGCGTTTGTTGTTTCTAATTTTACTAATTTTAAGAAAATAATTCATAAGGATAAATTCGAAAGAAAAGACTTAATAATACTTTCATTAATCTTTGGAACTTTCGGTATTATTGGAACCTACACTGGCACAAACATAAATGGCGCCATAGCTAACACTAGAATTATCGGCGTAATGACGGGTGGTATCCTTTGTGGCCCATTTGTAGGGATTATGTCAGGAATTATAGCTGGCCTTCATAGATTTTTTATAAATATAAATGGAATAACCACCCTTCCCTGCAGTATAATTACAATTCTTGCCGGAGTATTGTCTGGATATATCTATAACAACTCAAACACTCAAAACAAATGGTTTTGTGGATTTTTTGGCGGATTAATTATGGAAATGTTTGAAATGTTTCTTATCATGATTATGGTCTCTGATTTTGATATAGCTTTAAGTATTGTAAAAAGTGTATATTTCCCAATGAGCTTTGCAAACGCTATAGGAATAGCTATGCTTATTCTTATCATTCAAAAAATATTTAAAGAAAAGGATGAGATTTCTGCTAAACAAGCTCAATTAGCACTTGAAATTGCAAACAAAACGCTTCCGTATTTTAGAGAAATGAACTCGGATTCGCTTGAAAACATATGCCAGATAATAAAAGATTCTATCAATGCCGATGCTGTAGCTATAACAGATAAAGAATATGTCCTCGCACATGTAGGCATTGGCTCTGAACAAAATTTAAAAGGAAGCCTTCTTAAAAGTTACTCTACTAAAAAGGTGCTTCGAGAAGGAAAGCTTCTTTCTATAACTGACCCGAATCAAATAGAATGTCCTAATATAAATCACAAGCTACGATCAGGAATAATAGCTCCTTTAAAAGAAGGTGATTCTACTATCGGTGCATTAAAAATCTATTATTGCAAAGAAGATGCTGTATCGTTCATAAATAAAACTCTAGCTGATGGGCTTTCTCAAATAATATCTACTCAGCTTGAAATAAGCAAGCTTTCAGAACTAAAAAACATGGCAACTCGTTCAGAAATAAAAGCGCTCCAAGCTCAAATAAATCCTCATTTCTTATTTAATGCCCTAAATGCAGTAGTTTCATTCATAAGAATTGATCCAAATTATGCTAGAAATCTAATCCTTGATTTATCTACCTACCTTCGTTACAATTTAGAAATTGGAGATAAACCGGTTGATATCTCTAAAGAACTCGAACAAGTAAAAGCTTATGTAGCTATCGAAAAAGCAAGATTTGGAGACAAGCTAAATGTATTATATGATGTTGAGGACGATTTAGATTTTAAAATCCCAAGTCTAATTATACAGCCTATCGTTGAAAACTCAATAAAACACGGAATCCTAGAAGGCGACGGCCATGGCACTGTAAAAATTTCAATAAAAAAACTATCCGATTTAGATTTTATGATTTCAGTTGAAGACGATGGTAGTGGAATTCCATTAGATATTATAAATAATATTTACAATGACGATATGGCTGAAAATAAAATCGGAATGGCTAATGTAAACAAGCGTCTTAAGTATATATACGGTGAAGGGCTTAAAGTTGAAAATCTTGACAAAGGTTCAAAAGTGTATTTTAATATAAAAAATAAGGAGAATTAAATGAATTGTATTATTATAGATGATGAATTTCCAGCAAGAGAAGAACTTAAATATTTTATTAGTAATTTCAGTAGTATAGAAATACTTGATGAATTTGATGATTCGATAAAAGCCTTAGAGTTTATTGAAAAAAATAAAATAGATATAATTTTTCTTGATATAAATATGCCCAAACTTGATGGAATGGCCCTTGGAAAAATAATAAGCCGTTTTTCCCAAAAGCCTAAAATAGTATTCATAACAGCGCATAAAGATTTTGCAGTTGATGCCTTTGAAATAGAAGCCTTTGATTATATATTGAAACCTTATTCAGAAGAAAGAATTGTAAGCACTTTAAAAAAACTTGAGAAACCATGTGTTGAAGAAAAATGTATTTCTTCAAAAATCACACTTTGGAAAGATAATAAAATGATTGTAAAAAATATCAAAGATATAAACTACTGCGAAGCTAAAAGTCGAGAAATTTTAATATTTATAGAAGGAATAGAGTATCATCTTCATCTAAGCATTACTGAGTTTTATAAAAAACTCCCTAAAGATAAATTTTTTAGAAGTCATAGATCTTTTATTGTAAATATAGATAAAATTATAGAAATAGTCCCCTGGTTTAACAATACATATATGTTAAAAATTCAAGGCGAAGATTTAAGTATTCCTGTAAGTCGAAATAATATTTCCGAATTCAAACACATGATGGGCATATAATTGCACTTCATGTGTTTTTTTGTGTATTTCATGCATTAAACCTTGTTGCTAATACTTAATACATGTTATTATTTTATCGGTAGACGGACAAAATTTAAAATATTTTGAAAGTTTTAAAATTAATAAAAGGAGGAATTATAATGGTAACTTTTTTAATCGGTTTAGCAATCCTAATTATAGGTGGTATTGCATATGGTTCATACATAGAAAAATTATTTGGACCAGATGACAGAAAAACTCCAGCTATAACTAAAAATGATGGCGTAGATTTTGTTCCTATGTCAAAAATGAAAAATGCACTTATTCAATTACTTAACATCGCAGGAACAGGGCCTATTCTTGGACCTATACAGGGTATCCTTTTTGGACCAATTGCTTTCATAACAATACCTATAGGTTGTGTTCTTGGAGGATGTATGCATGACTATATGTCAGGTATGATGTCTATGAGAGAAGATGGGGCTCAAATGCCTGCACTTATAAAGAAGTTTATGGGAAATAAAATATTCCAGTTCTACAATATTTTCCTATCGCTTCTTATGCTTTTGGTAGGTGCTGTATTTATATATACACCTGGAGACCTTGCTGTTACTCAGCTTCTTGGACAAAAAGCTACAGTTGACAATCCTACTGTATGGATAGTATATGGAATAATATTTGTTTACTATCTATGTGCAACACTTTTCCCTATAGATAAAATAATAGGAAAAATTTATCCAATATTTGGAGCAATACTTTTACTTTCTGCAGTAGGTGTTTTTATTGGTCTATTTACAGCTGGATATGAGCTTACAGACTTAAGTGCAGCTAACTGGATGGGCGTTCACCCTAAAGGTATACCTTTTATCCCAATATTCTTTGTTACAGTTGCGTGTGGTATAGTTTCTGGTTTTCACGCTACTCAATCAACGCTTATTTCAAGAACTGTATCAGATGAAAGAGAAGGTAAGTTTACATTCTTTAATATGATGCTTCTTGAAGGATTTATTGCTATGATTTGGGCTGCAGCTGCTATGGGAATCTACAATAAAGGTATCGAACAAGAACTTATCGGAAGTCCTGCTGTAATAGGTATGGTTGCAAGAGACCTTCTTGGTAATGTAGGTGGAGTTATCGCAATAATAGGTGTTATAGTCCTTCCTATAACTTCAGGAGACACTGCTCTTAGAGCGCTTAGACTTATGGTTGCAGACTTCTTAAATATAGATCAAACATCTGCCGCTAAACGTTTCACTCTTTCAGCTGTAATATTTGCTCTTGTAGCAGGTATCCTTGTATTTGCTAAATTAAGCTCAGAAGGATTTAATATTCTTTGGAGATACTTCGCATGGAGTAACCAAGCTATATCAGTGTTTACATTCGCTATGATTACAATATATCTAATTCAGAGAAAGAAAAATTTCATTATAGCCCTTATACCAGGAATGTTTTATATGTTCATAATATCAAGTTATATATTAAATGCTCCTATCGGATTCAGACTCCCAATGAACATTTCATATATTATAGCTGTAATATTATCAATAGTGTATGGATACATCACAATGAAACATGGTAAATCAATGCAATCTGATTTAGAAAAATCTGTAAGCAAAAAGGCTATGTAATAAAAATAAAATCCAAAAGCAAAAAAGCAAAAAAGCAAAAAAGCTAAAAACTTTTAAATTGAGTTTTTAGCTTTTTGCTTTTTTTATATCTCTTGCATTGCAAAGCGTAAGTCCTATAATCTCGACACCAGCTAAAGATTTTTTTAGTGATTTTGAAAGCTCATTTAACGTAGAGCCCGTCGTAAAAATATCATCAAAAATTATAATCTTTATATTAGCATTGATTTCTAAATTAGGTTCAATATTTATATCAGTTCTGCTATAAGTACTTTGCACTATATAATCTAATACATCATCTTTTATTTCAAACGCTCCCTCAATTTCGCTTATCCTTGCTACATTTGAAAGCTTTGACAAAAATTCGGTATGTTTTATTCTAGTAAACAGTTCTACATATTTATTACTACTGCACAACTTTCTTGCAATTATATCAGTTTGATTAAATCCCCTTTTTTTCATTCTAGCATCAGATATAGGTACCGATGTAATATAATCATATTCAATATTATTCGAGTTTATAAAATCAATTACCATTTCAGCAAAATACTTACTTAGATAATTTTTATGTCCATACTTGTACCCATACATAATTCTATGCATAAAATCATTGTATTTTAAGACACTCAAAACCTTGTCATAGTAATAATGTTCTGAGTAACAATGAGTGCATAAACAGCTATTTTCGCCGCTTCTTCCACACTTTATACATATTTCTTCTATAAACTCCAGTTTTTCAAAACATTCTCTACATATACTGTATTTATTTCCTTTACTTATGGGCATATTACAAAATATGCAATCTATATTCTCTGGAAAAATAATTTCAAGCATAGCTCCCCCTTTTTAATACTACGCTAAAACAAATTTTTCTACAGCATGCGCTACTCCATCTTCTGAATTACTTAAAGTTATATAATCTGCAGCTTTTTTTAGTGAATCGCAAGCATTTTCCATTGCAATACCTAGCGCCGCATGCCTTATCATGCCTATATCATTTTCCCCATCGCCTATTGCTATAGTTTCTTTTTGATTTATTCCAAACTTATCCATTACCCATTTTACACCCTCTGATTTATCCATTTGAGGACTCATTACCTCTAACGCACAATCTAATGAATATTTTAGTTCAAGTTCTCCTTTAAATCTAAACTCCATCTCCATCTTAACTAATTCTAAAAGGCTTGGTTCTCCTATTACAACCGCTTTTGCTATATAACTGTCATTTAGATTATCTAAAAGACTATCTTTCATGTTTATTTTTATCCCTACAAAGCCTTCAAACATATCTTTTGATTCACTATTTATATAAATAGCATCACTATAACAAAGTGACTCTCCTGCTACAAGCAGCATAAGTTTATCTTTATGTTCACTACATATTTTATGACAAACTTCGACATACCTTTTATTAAGTTCATTGATTTTATGAAATTCATTTAAAGTTTTATCAAATAATACAGAACCATTTGACGTTACTATATAGTCAACAAAATCTAGCTGATCTATATAAGCTTCTACTTCCTGATATGTCCTTCCTGTGTTTATTATTATCTTTACCCCTTTTTCGTGTGCTTTATGAAGCGTTAATTTTGTTCTTTTACTGATTTTATGTTCTTTATTTAAAGTTGTATTATCCATATCAAGTGAAATCAATTTATACATTTTGAAACTCCTTTATAAATAAAATAAAAAGCTCCTAACCTTTACATTAGAAGACTAATCATACCGCCTATTATTGATATCGAAAGTAAAATCTTAGCTGTAAATTTTTTATCGTTTTTTTTGAGCCCTATATATAATGATGTTAAGGCTAATATTATACATATTATAGATATTACAGCATTTATAGAAAAAATTAAAGGTCTTGAATTATAATTTACCGGAAGAGATGTATAACTCATCCATGAAATAAATACAGACCATATGCTGGTAACGATAAAAACTACATTATTATCTCCATAAATCCCTCTATTAATAAAGAGCAATACTAGCGCTCCTAGTGAAATCAAAATCATGACTGCAAATATTGCAAATAATACTTCCATCACACTCTCCTTCAAATAGAATTTGCATTTAAATAACATACAATATGCTATTAATTATACATAAATATACTATTTCTATGGTTACAATAAACTTACAGTTCAATTTTACAATTAAATCAACTATTTTTTACAATTTTTCGAAAATCTCATTTTCTTCTATATTCCTTGCTTTTTGGTGTCTATAATATTAAAATATTATTTAGAGACGTACTGTAACCTAAGTGTTATTTTTTCAATGCTTAAATGATATATAATCATATGTGGCAAAAAAATATAATAGAGGACTTTAAAATGAAAAATAATAAAACATTGAACAAAATTTACATATATTTATTCTGTGTATTAATGCTTTTTACTTCATCAGGCTGTCAAAGCTTAAATTTATTTCAAAAATATAAAAATATCAAAAATACAGCTATCGATAATACTATTCTTGATAATACAAAAGAAATACAAACTTCTATATCTATATTAAAAAAGCTTGAAAATAAAGATATAAATAAAGTCGAAAAAGACATATCTAACATACAGGCAAATCTTGTTCCTAGAAACCAAGTTCATAAAAAAAATATATCTGATGCTTCAAAATCTAAATATAAATATATTTTCGAATCAGTCGTTTTCATGGGAGATTCTCAAGCTGAACCGCTAAGTCTTTATGGCTTCTTAGAACCAACTTCTGTAGTTGCTAAAAAGGGTCGAAATATTATTTCTGCAATGGATGACATTCCAAGTGTAGTAAAACTCAATCCTAAAAAAGTAGTCCTGCTTTATGGCGTAAATGACCTCCTACTTTTTAAAACTACTGAAGACTTCATATTAAAATATGAAAGATTAATAACAAAACTAAAAAAGCAGCTACCAAATGCTGAAATTTATGTTAACTGTGTTTACCGCGTACAAGACTTTGCAAGTGAAAAAAAACCATTATTTAAAAGAAGTGACGATTTTAATAAATCACTTGAAATTTTATGTAAAAAACTTTCTGTAACTTACATTGATTCTAATAGCCTAATTTCAAATAATAGTGAATATTATGCTCCTGATGGCATCCATTTTTTCTCTGCATATTATTATCCATGGCTTGAATTTATGCAAAAACAATTAAATCTTTAGTGGAGGTACTATTTTGAAAAATACTTTTAAATCCAAATTTCTAACATTTACTCTACTCTTGATACTAATATTATTTACTGGATGTAGTTCTGAATCTAAAAATACTGAAAAACCTTCCGTTTATGAAATAATATCGAATATTGAAACAGAAATACCTTTAGATTTTGTTAGTAAATCTGATAATACAAAATCTTTAAAACGCTTTTTTTCATTAAATCCATCTGACTACGAGGAAGTTATTCTATTTACGCCTGCTTCTTCTATGGATGTAAAAGAGCTTATGATTATAAAACTGAAAGATTCAACCCAAATTGATTTAGTAGAAACTGCTATTGAATCAAGAATTACTAAACAGATAGAAAGTTTTTCGGGGTATGGACCTGAACAATGTGCTTTATTAGATGATTATGTTTTAAAAATAAAAAATAATTATATTTTTTATTCTGTAGGTGAACAGTCTGAAGATATGAAAAAGATTTTTGTAGATTCTATAAAATAAAACAACTATAAATATATTGAGGAAGAAGGAATAACGTGGTTTTTAGTAGCATTTTTTTTATATTTACATTTTTACCATTAACTCTGATTTTTTACTATTTAAGTCCTAATAATTTTAGGAATTCTATATTTCTTATAGCAAGTCTTATATTTTATGCTTGGGGAGAGCCCGTATATATCTTTCTAATGATATTTTCAATTATACTAAATTACATTTTAGGCAAAGTAATACACCAATTAAATATACATAAGCACTACAAAAGTCGGTTATTTATATTTATTATGACTATAATGCTTAATGTTATGCTTCTTGGCTTCTTTAAATACTATGACTTTTTAGTTGAAAATATAAACATAATTTTAAAACTTGATATTCCCTATAAAAATTTAGCTCTACCTATAGGAATTTCCTTTTATACTTTCCAGATATTGTCTTACATTATTGATGTATATAAAGAAAAAGTTGAAGTTCAGGAAAATCTTATTTCATTTTCGCTCTATGTCACAATGTTTCCTCAACTTGTAGCTGGTCCAATTGTAAGATATAGTGATATTGATGAACAACTTTACGAAAGAACTTATTCTTTTTCTAAATTTGGAGAAGGTGCAGGAAGATTCATACAAGGCCTCGGAAAAAAAGTGCTTCTTGCTAACAATATAGGGGCTTTATGGAATACAGTTAGCGCTATGGATATATCTCAGGCCTCAGTTTTAAGTGTTTGGCTTGGAATAATAGCATTTACATTCCAAATATACTTTGATTTTAGTGGATATTCAGATATGGCAATTGGCCTTGGAAAAATGTTTGGCTTTGACTTTATAGAAAACTTCAAACATCCATATGCCTCGTCTTCTATAACCGATTTTTGGCGTAGATGGCACATATCCCTTGGAACTTGGTTTAGAGAATACATCTATATTCCTCTTGGTGGAAATAGATGCAATATATTAAAGCAGTTTAGAAATATATTTATAGTATGGATGCTTACAGGATTATGGCATGGGGCAAGTTGGAATTTTGTTGTTTGGGGACTATATTACGGACTTATACTATTCTTTGAAAAATTATTCTTAAAAGAAATATTAGATAAACTTCCTGTATTTTTTTCAAGAATCTACTGTATGCTCATAGTTATTGTAGGGTGGGTATTTTTTGCAATCGAAGATATAAGTTCTGCCAAAAGCTATCTTTTTACAATGTTTGGCAAAGGTGAAAATCCAATTATTGATTCAACTGGAATCTATTACTTAACATCTTATGCTATATTGCTTATTATAATGATTATAGTTTCAGGTCCTAAATTCTCATCTATTTTTGTAAAGTCGGATACATCCTCTGGTAAATTACAGAAAAATTTTGGAATTCTACTTCATGTCGCAGTTCTTATTATATCGACAGCTTATCTTATTACCGAAACATATAACCCATTTTTATATTTTAGATTCTAATATTCATTTTGGAATTAAAGAATCTAAAGCAGCTTAAAGAAAGAATTGAATTGAAATATGCGAAAAAACAAGAAATATTTTAAACTTCTAGCAATAATATTTATTTTATTTTTAAATAGTTTCTTTCTAATTGGAATAATAGAAAAAGATAAAGTTTTTTCAGAAACCGAGAACAGAGTGCTATCAAAAATGCCAAAGCTTACACTTGACAATATATCTAGTGGACGATTTAGTAAAAAATTTGAAAAATACTGTGTAGATCAATTTCCTTTTAGGACTGAACTTGTCAAACTTAAAACAAAAACGGATCTAATCCTTGGAAAAAAACAACAAAATGGAGTTTTTATATCATCTGATGGATATCTTATAGAAAACTTTAATAAGCCTGATAATGAAGTTGTCTATCAAAAACTTCTAGCCGTAAATAAATTTACAAAAAAATATAAGTATATCAATCAAAGCATTTTAATTGTACCCAATGCTTCTGATATTCTATCAGACAGGCTCCCTAAAAATGCCCCGGCATTGTCTCAAAGAAAATTTATTGAAGATTTTTACAGAGATCTTGACCCTTCTATAAATAAAATAGATGTCTACGATACTCTAAAATCTCAAACTGAAACTCCAATTTTCTATAAAACTGACCATCACTGGACTTCAGAAGGAGCTTATCAAGCTTTTATAAAAATGGCTCCCTCAATGAACCTTAAAGTAAAGCCTGATTACTATAAAAAAATATTAGTTTCAGATTCATTTTATGGCACACTGTCCTCAAAAGTTGGTTATTACGATGGGCCTGGAGATAAAATCCATGTCTATATCCCCAATAATCCCAGTGATGAAGTGGTAGTAAGCTATATAGAAGAAAAAACTAAAAGTCCATCTTTGTATAATGTTTCAAAATTAGAGACTAAAAATCAATATGAACTCTTTTTAGGTGGAAATCATCCCCTTGTAAAGATAAAAACTACTGCCAAAAATACAAAAACACTGTTAGTATTAAAAGATTCTTACGCTAATTGTTTTGTACCGTTTTTAACTCCTTTCTATAGCAATATAATCCTAGTAGACCCTAGATACTACTATGAGGATTTATATGAGCTTATCGAGATGGAAAACATTACTGATATTTTATATTTATATAATGCAAATACATTTTTTGATGATACTTTCCTAGCAGATGTATTAAACAACAAATAAAAATAGCTTAGCAGACTTATTATTTTTAATTAATCTGCTAAGCTATTTATCTATCCACGTAGTATCTTTACTGTTTTTTCTACTTCACTTAATCCAACATTATGCGCTACCGCACATTTTTTTACGCTCTCATATTCTAGATATGTCTTTACAACATCTTCATATGTGCAATGCTTTAAAACTACATCTCCATATATAGTTCCTATAGTTTCAAATTTACGGCTCATTTTAACCCTCTCTATAAGCTGTCTTTTGAGTCCTATAGCAGTTGTATGTTCAAATATAGTCTTTATTATATTACTTTCATTTGACTTCTCACAAAGCACACTAAGGGTGTATGATGGTCTATTCTTTTTCATGAATATAGGCGTATAGTATACATCTAGTGCCCCCTTTTCGATTAGCTTTTCAATTGCATATCCTAAATGTTCACCATTGGAATCATCTATATTAGTTTCAAAAAGAATAACCTCATCTTTAGTCTCATCTAAAGCTTCTTCTATTAAATAAACTCTTAGTATATTGGCATGTTTAAAATCTTTAGTTCCTGCCCCAACGCCTACTTTCAGCATATTCCCAGATGGAAATCCTGTAAATTCTGGTTTTAATGCAGAAAGAAATGCTGCTCCTGTAGGTGTGACCAGTTCTCCTTTTACATCTATTATATTTAGCTCAAGCCCATGCTTTATACAAAGCTCTAGCGTAGCAGGTGCCGGTATTGGCACAAGTCCGTGTTGACAAAACACATGCCCCTGTCCTTCGTATATCTTTGAACATGCAAATTTATCAATATTAAGGTTGTCTATACAAACTGCAATTCCAACGATATCTATTATGGAATCAATTGCCCCCACCTCATGAAAATGAACTTCATCTTTACTTACTCCATGAACTTTTGCCTCTGCTTCTGCAAGTACCTCAAAAGTATCAAGTGCTATCTTTTTAGCATTTTCAGTTATTGAAGAATTAAGTATAATTTCTCTTATCTCTTTTAATCCTCTGTGATGATGCTCATGGTCGTGAGCATGGTCGTGGTCGTGAGCATGGTCGTGATTGTGATTGTCAAACTCAAAGCCTAAATCGTGATCATCATGATGATGATGCTGATGATCATATGGTTCATTATCATGGCTATGAGAATGTTCGTGATGGTCGTGGTCGTGATGGTCGTGAGTTTCTCCTTCAAGTAAAACATCAAATTTTGTAGCTGTAATTCCACACTTTTGAACAGTAGATATACTTATATCATAACCTTCAATATTAAGACTTTCTATCGCTTCTAAAAGCACCTTCTTGTCTGCTCCCAAATCAAGCAATGCTCCAATTGTCATATCTCCACTTATTCCAGAAAAACATTCAAAATAAAGTGTTCTCATAAATTTTCTCCTTTAGTTCTTCTCTAATGCATTTACTACAAGTCTATTTATCTGCGCTGCTAGATAGCCTGCGCCAAATCCATTATCTATATTTACAACTCCAATTCCCTCCGCACAGGAATTAAGCATGGTTAAAAGTGCTGACAATCCATTAAAGTTTGCTCCATATCCAATACTCGTTGGAACTGCAATTACTGGCTTATCCACAAGTCCTGCTAAAACTCCAGGAAGAGCTCCTTCCATCCCCGCAATTGCTATTATAGCATTTGCTTCTCTTATCTGTGGAAGAACTTTAAACAATCTATGAATTCCCGCTACTCCTACATCATAAAGTCTTACCACATCAGCTCCAAATATCTCTGCAGTTATTGCCGCTTCCTCAGCAACTGGAACATCTGAAGTTCCTCCTGTACACACTACAATTTTACCTTTTGCAATAAGCTCTTTATTTTTTATACTTATAACCCCTGAATTTTCTTCAAATTTAGCTTCTGGCAATATTTTTTTAACAGCTTCATAATGTGCACAGTTAGCTCTAGTTGCCAAAAAACTTTTATCTTGTTCAAAAAGTCTACTCGCTATATGCGCTACCTGTTCAGGGGTTTTTCCCTGCGCAAAAATAACTTCTGCAAAACCAGAACGAAGCTTTCTGTGGTGATCAATTCTAGCAAAATCTAGATTCTCATATGGAAAATCCCTAAGTTTATCCATTACCTGTTCTAACTCTACTTCTCCATTTTTATAAGCTTTTAATAAATCTTCCAAAACTCCTCCTACTTACTATCTGTATCTATTAAAACATCCATACTTCCACTTCTAAAGCCCTCTATGTCAAGAGTTATATAAATATACCCTAAAGCTTTAAGTTTACTTATAATGCTTTGTTTTTCTTTTAGTATAGATATAAAATCATTTTCTTCAACCTCTAGTCTTGCTATATCCCCATGCACTCTTACTCTGCACTGAATAATTCCAAGAGATTTTATAAACGCTTCCGCTTCTTCAACTTTTTCTAAAGCTTCCATCGTTATGTTTGTATCATATGGGAATCTAGTTGCCATACATGGTGCAGACGGTTTATTGTGAACTTCAAGACCTAATTCTTTTGCCGCTTTTCTTACCTCTGCTTTCGTCATTTTTAATTCTGCAAGAGGACTTTTTATTCCAAGTTCGTTTAAAGCTTTTATACCTGGACGATACTGCCCATAATCATCAAAGTTCGTACCATCTAAAATCACATCACACGATTTTCCTTTAGCAAAATCAATTAACTCTGTAAATAACATTTTTTTACATATATAACATCTATCAATTGGGTTGCTTAGAATATTAGGGTTTGAGAACTCATCTATATTCATTACCGTTATTTCTACCCCTATTTGTCTTGCTATATCTCTTGCTTCTTCTTCTTCTCTACACGGATGCAGTCTTGTATTAAACATCACTGCATAGACATTTTTTTTTGCAAGTACCGCTGTTTTTAGTACAAGACTGCTGTCCACTCCTCCTGAAAAGGCTATACAAATATTTTCGCTTTTTAAATCTTTAAAATAATTATTTAATCTTTCTATATTATTCTTCATATCCCTACCATTTCTTTTATTTTTTCAAAACTTACAAACTCCATATCACAGCTACTTATAACTTCATCACAACCGAGTTTTTTTAGTAATTCTACTTGTTCTAAAGATTTAACTCCCTGTATTTTACTTTTAAGCCCAAAAATCCGACTTACCGAAACCACTGCTTCAACAAGTTTTTGAGCATTTTCATCAACTAATAAATTTTCTATAATACTATCTGGTATTTTTATACTGTCCACTGGATATTTGTTTAGATATTTAAACGAAGAGTACCCTGTCCCAAAATTGATTATTGATATATTAATTCCAAGTGATTTGAGAGAGTTCAATTTTTCAATTATAATATCTTCATCTTTTTCTAAAAAATTTTCAATAATCTCTACTTCTAAAAGATTTCCCCTTATTCCATATTTTCTTATATAATCACTAAAAAGTGCTGCAATATCACTTCCTAGAAATTGATTTGTAGATATCTCTAAAGAAAATTTTAAATCTAAATCAAACTCTTCCTTGAAAAACTTGATTTTTTCACAGATTCTATCTATAAACCATATTCCTATATCCATTATAAATCCACTGTCTTCTGCTATAATTTTAAATTTATCATATTCAATTCTTCCAAATTTACTATTCCAATAAATTCTAGCATCAATACCTATTATAGAATTGTCTTTTGGGTTTATTTGCGGTCTATATTCTATCTCCAGTTCGTTGTTCTTTATAGAGTCATATAATCTGCTTTCAAATTCTAATTTTAATTTTTCTTCTTTTCTCATATCATTGTTATATATTACTACTGTATTTTTTCCCGATTCTTTGGCTACATAAAGTGCAGTATCTGCTGTTTTTAAAATTTGTGATATATTTGATCCATTAGTAGGATATAGTGATATCCCTATACTTATTGTAGAATTTATCTTCAAATCTCCAATTCTAAAATATATTCTAAAAGCTTTAATAAAATTCATTGCAGACTCTATAGCATCATCTTCAGAAATAATATTATTTACTATTACAACAAATTCATCTCCACCAAGCCTTGCAATAAAGCTATCTGGGGGTAAATTTTTCTTTAATCTATCAGCTACACTTAAAAGCAGTTTATCTCCAATTTCATGCCCATACCAGTCATTTATTGATTTAAACCTATCTAAGTCAATGAAAAAAAGTGCAAATAAGTTATTCTCTAGAGTCATATTTATTCTATAATCTAGATATTCTAAAAAATGTCTTCTATTAGGAAGTCCAGTAAGGGGATCTATATTTGCAAGAATATAAAGTTCCTCATTTTTTGCTTTTAATTCCTCAGTTCTTTCAACTACTTTTTCTTCTAGCATCTCATTAAGTTTCCTGTATTCTTCAGTTAGGTGTTCGTTTACAATATAGGTATAGATAAATTTAGCCACAATCCCTCTGAATAATATAATTAAAGTAAATATAATTACTAAAAATATATCTTCATAACACAAAACTAATGATATAAAAAATAATACAGTTAGCGTTATTGGTGTCTGAGTATTTAGTTTATCTATATTTTCAAAATGTGAAGCATTCTCTATCTTTGTATCATTTATGAATATCCTATATTCAGCAGAATACCACATTACAAAAAATGAAAATAACCACAAGATATCTACAATGCTGGAATCTGTATAACTTCTAGTTAAGAATAGCCAGTAATAAAATACATCTGCTGCACTCCATATAAAAAGAGCTACTGCTATTACTTTATCTGACCTATTACCGTTTTTTAAATTTATAAGTACAGATGATCCTAAAATCACAAGAAAATCAACAGCTACATACACCATCAATACATTAGTTTCTAAATTGTTTCCCAGTAAATCTGTATCTATATTATTAAATATTAATTTCCATAAAATAAAAGATATAAATATAAGAAGAAAAAAACCATCTACGCCATAATATATTCTGCTCCATTTTGTAGATTTTCTTAATATAAGATCCCATAAAAAAATTGCTATAGCAATACTTTCAAGCACATAAAACCATGTACTTATATGTGATATAGGGACATCTTTTTTTGTAACAAGTTCATACAAAACCCAACTTAAATCTCCAAAAAAATAAAGAAATAAAGATGTAGAAAGTATAAGTAAATTTGTTTTATAATCTCCAGCTTTTTTTGATGCTCTACACGTCATCACTGCTGTAAAAATTATTCCGAGCAATAAAATAACATTGCTACCATAATCATTTATAATTTTTGGTGCAAAGCTCTTCCATAAAAAATATATTAAAAAATATAATCCAAATATCCATTTTTTTAAGTAGCGTTCATCCATATATTTTTACAGCTCCTGATTTTAAAGTTTATATTATAAAAACAATAAACTATATACTTATTATTATATTATATATTCCCAAAAAAATCACCTTTAATAACTTAATATTCATTAAAATAAATACTGTTTTTTTAATTAATTTTAATACTATAAGAGTTATATTGATTAAAAATAAAGGTATATATATATTAAATTTTATTTTTATTAAAAAGGAGAACACAATGAAAAACAATAGTATTGATATCCTTACAATAAATACGATTAGAACCTTATCCGCAGATGCGGTTCAAAAAGCCAATTCAGGACATCCTGGACTTCCACTTGGAGCTGCTCCAGCAGCTTATGCTTTGTGGAAAAAAATGAATCATAATCCTCGAAATCCAAAATGGTTAAACCGTGATAGATTTGTACTTTCCGCAGGGCATGGATCTATGCTAATGTATTCACTGCTTCATGTATTTGGATATGATCTTAATCTTGAGGATATAAAAAATTTCAGACAGTTAAACTCAAAGACCCCAGGTCATCCAGAATATAATCATACCCCTGGAATCGAAACTACAACAGGCCCCTTAGGTCAAGGTATTGCAAACGCTGTAGGAATGGCTATTTCAGAATCTTTTCTTGCAAAAACTTTCAATAGAGATGGTTTTGATATAATAAATCATTTCACTTATGTTTTGGCTGGTGATGGATGCCTTATGGAAGGAATATCTTCCGAAGCATGTTCTCTTGCTGGCACCTTAGAACTAGGAAAACTTATATTAATATACGATTCTAACAATATATCCATCGAAGGAAGTACAGATTTGGCATTTAAAGAGAATGTAGCACTTAGATACAGAGCTTACGGCTGGCAGGTAATAGAAGTGCCTGATGGCAATGATATCGAAGATATTTCAAAAGCTATAGACAGTGCAAAAGCTGAAATGACAAAACCCTCTCTAATAATAGTCAAAACTCAAATAGGATATGGGTGTCCTGCAAAACAAGGCACAGCTTCTGCACATGGTGAAGCGCTTGGAAAAGATAATGTTGCTGAGCTTAAAAATGTACTCGAATTCCCGTCTGACAAAGATTTCTTTGTGCCAAAAACAGTCCATGAAAATAGACAAAAATATATAAACGATGGAATCCAAATGGAAAATGATTGGAATAAGCTACTTGAAAAATATAAATATATCCATCCTGAATTATATAAAAATTTTAGTAAAACTTTGGATACTGATATTCAAAACATACTTCTTAAAGGTAATTTTTGGCAAAATTTTGAAAAAGCATTATCCACAAGAGAAGCTTCTGGAATATTAATAAATAAAATTTCTGAAATGTTTCCTAACTTTATTGGTGGTTCTGCCGATTTGGCCCCATCAAATAAAACCCATATGTCTGGTAAGAATGATTATTCAGCATTGGACCGAACTGGGCGAAATATCCACTTTGGAGTGAGAGAACATGCTATGGCTGCCATAACTAATGGAATGTATCTTCATGGAGGCACTATCCCATATTGTGCTACCTTTCTAGTATTTTCTGACTATATGAAAGCCGCTATGCGATTATCTGCTATAATGAAGCTACCTATAACCTATGTGCTTACACATGACAGTATCGGTGTTGGAGAAGACGGTCCAACCCATCAACCTATAGAACAGCTCACTTCACTTAGAAGTATTCCTAATATGACGGTATTTAGACCTGCTGATGCCAAAGAAACTGCCTGTGGTTGGTATCATGCCCTTTCAAATAAAATAGGTCCTACTTCGTTAATTTTAAGCAGGCAAACCCTTCCCCTATATGAAGAAACTGGAAGTGAAGCTTTAAAAGGTGCCTATATATTAAAAGAGGGAAGAAAAAATACTCCTGACATCATATTGATGGCTTCAGGGTCTGAAGTGGAGCTAATATATAAAGCTTATTTTGAACTTGAAAATAAAGGATTATCTGCTAGAGTAGTAAGTGTTCCTTCTATTGAGATCTTTGAGATGCAATCTGAAGAATATAAGAAAAAAATTCTTCCTCCTGAAATAAAAGCTAGAGTAGCTGTCGAAGCATCTTCTGGAGAACATTGGTATAAATATCTAGGTCTTGATGGAAAATTAATCTGTATGGAAACATTTGGAGCATCAGGTAAAGCTTCCGAATTATTTGAATATTACAACTTCACTTTAGATAATATAGTCAAGGTTTCCGAAAACGTTATCTACAACACGTTATTAAGCGGGACTAAATAAAACCCAATTTTTTAGCGTATAATTACAAAAATGTTGTTTTAATTTGATTGTTTATAGGGTATAATTGCTTAGTGATAAACTATAATCTACTTTAAAAATGGAGGATTTTCAAATGCTAGTATCAGCAAAAGAAATGCTAAATAAAGCAAGAGAAGGAAAATATGCTGTAGGTCAATTCAATATCAACAACCTAGAGTGGACTAAAGCTATATTATTAACAGCACAGGAAAATAATTCACCAGTAATCTTAGGAGTTTCTGAAGGTGCTGGAAAATATATGTGCGGATACAAAACTATAGTGGGTATGGTTAATGGAATGATAGAAGAACTAAAAATAACAGTTCCAGTTGCATTACATTTAGACCATGGTAGCTATGATGGCACATTAAAAACTATCGAAGCAGGTTTTTCATCTGTAATGTTTGATGGTTCTCACTACCCAATAGCTGAAAATATCGAAAAAACTAAAGAACTTGTAAAAATATGTGAAGAAAAAGGAATTTCTCTTGAAGCTGAAGTAGGTTCAATAGGAGGAGAAGAAGACGGTGTTGTAGGTCAAGGAGATATCGCTGATGCTAACGAATGTAAGCAAATAGCTGATCTTGGCGTAACTATGTTAGCTGCTGGAATCGGAAATATCCATGGAAAATACCCAGCTAACTGGAAAGGTCTAGACTTTGATGCCCTTGAAGCTATAAACAATGCAACTGGTGGAATGCCACTTGTTCTTCATGGCGGAACTGGAATCCCAGCTGATATGATTCAAAAAGCCATATCACTTGGAGTTGCTAAAATAAATGTTAATACAGAATGCCAGCTAGCATTTGCTGCTGCAACAAGAAAGTTTATTGAAGAAGGAAAAGACCTTGAAGGTAAAAACTTTGACCCAAGAAAACTTCTTGCACCAGGTTTTGAAGCTATAAAAGCTACTGTAAAAGAAAAAATGGAGCTTTTTGGTTCAATAAATAAAGCTTAAAAAACTTTAAAAAGCTTAATTTAAAAATTTAAATTTACTTTTATTATTTTTACACCTTTTAAAATTAATTTTAAATTAACCAACAAATAATAACTGTAGTTTCTAAGCTATGCCCAATGCTTAAAAACTACAGTTTTTTATTTATAATATTTATTTTATTCTAATAAATAATCAAATTTATATGTTAAAACTCACTATTTTGGTAGCTTATAAAAATTTAATTTATTAAAACCATGTTAATTTTTAAACTTTAGGAATTTTTATAACGAATGTTGTTCCTCCTATATCATTATTAATTGCCTTTATTGTTCCCCCATGAGCTTCAACTATAGATTTACAAATAGAAAGCCCTAATCCCATCCCTCGTTGTTTATCATTTCCATCTTGAGATGTGGTAAAAAATAAATCAAATATTTTATCTATATATTCAGTTGATATTCCTCCACCATTATCTATTATTGATAAAAAAAACCAACAGTCTTCTAACTTGTACTCTATTTCAATATTGCTATTTGGTTTTGTATGTTTAAAGGCATTGTCAAGTAAATTAATTATAGCTTGCATCATAAGTTGTGCATCCATATATACAAAATCTAAATTATCATTATTTTTTATATTTACAGTTCTTCCTTCGCTACGTTTTATGACCTTAGAAACAGAAACTGCTATAATTTCGTCAACTAATTCAGGCTTTTTATTTACTGCAAGTTTCCCTTCTTGTATTTTAGTCATATTTAAAAGATTTTCAACCAATGAGGATAGCCATTGCGCATCATTAGAAATATCAAATAACATGCTGTGTAACACATCTTTATTTACTGAATCTAAATTTTCAATCAAAAAACTTGCACACCCTTCTATTCCTGTTAATGGCGTTCTTAAATCATGAGAAATTGATCTTAAGAGATTTGATCTTAATCTTTCGTTATTTGCTCTTAGACTCATTTCATTTTTTGTTTTTAATATATTTTCTTTTTCAATTGCCATCGCAACTTCATCTAGTATTGCAATAAGTAGACTTTTTTCAAATGAATCTAATCTCTTTTCACCATTCATTGCAATCCCTATTACAGCAAATACATTGTCTCCACTTCTTACGGACATATATAAACATTTTGCTCCTGATAATGTATTTGTTGTGGCTCCTGCATGTTTGTTATTTACAAATACCCACTGAGCTACTGCATATTCATCAGAAGTTATATACTTTTTATCACTATTTATGTCATTTATTATAGATTCCAATAATTTTCCCTCTTTTACTGGATATATAATAACAGTTTTTCCTAACAATTTTTTTATCTGAATTGACGTTTCAATCAAAATTTCTTGTTCATCTTTTGCTTTTTGAAGTTTTTGGCTAGTTTCTAAAAGTACTTCTGTCCTATATGCTTTTAAAGAAGATTGTGTTTCTTGCTCTTTTACTCTCTTTGTTATAGTGCTTGTTGTTATTGAAGAAATAAACATTATGAGAAATGTCACTGGATATCCTGATTCATGTGCATTAAATGTGAATTTAGGTTCTGTAAAGAAGAAATTAAACATTAACACCGCGCATAATGATGAAATTATTCCATAAATTTTACTTTTTGTAATCATAGCTGTAAATAAAGTTGCTAGAATGTATACTGTAATTATATTTGATTCTGCAAAACCTATATTTTCAAATATGAAACCTACAGCTGTTGCCAAAAGAAGACATGCAATTAAACTTAATGTATCTGCAAAAGAAAACTGTATTAATTTAATTTTGTATTTTTGTTTTTGTTCTTCTGCAAAAGTCTTACTGTTTTTATTTGGGATTACATATACTTCTAAATTCGGAGCATAATACATTAATTTATCAACATAAGTCTGTGTAGAAAACCCTAATATAAACCGTCTCACCGGACGTCCTAATATAATTTTTGATACTCCACACAATTTTGCATATTCTGAAACTTGATATGCAATATCATCTCCATAAACAGTTACTATTTTTGCTCCTAATTGCTCTGCTAAACGAATATTTTCTGCCAGCCTTTTCTTATTTTCTTCATTCATATCCTCAAAATTTGAATTTTCTACAAAAAGTGCTGTAAAATTTCCATGGAATGCATCTGCCATTTTTGCAGCAGTACGTATCACTTTTGCATTATATGGAGAGCTTGATAAACACATCAATATATGCTCCCCTGTAACATATCCATTATTTTGAGTAATATTCTTATTGTGTTCTACACTAATATTAACTCTATCCGCAGTTCTTCTTAAAGCTATCTCTCTAAGCGCAACTAAATTTTCTTTTGTAAAAAAATTTTTAAGTGCTAATTTTGCCTGATTTTCTTTATATATCTTCCCTTCTTCAAGTCTAAATATTAAATCATCTGGTTCAATATCTACAAGTTCAACTTTATCCGCCCCATCAAAGATACTATCAGGCACACGTTCCCTTACAGATACTCCTGTAATAGATTCAACCACATCATAAAGCCCTTCTATATGTTGTACATTTACAGTTGTGTAAACATCAATTCCCATTTTTAAAAGTTCTTCTATATCTTGATAGCGTTTTAAATGCCTACAGCCTTTAGCATTAGTATGTGCTAATTCATCTACTAAAATAACTTCAGGCTTACGTTTTAGAGCACTTTCTATATCAAACTCATAGATTATTGCCGATTTGTATGCAATAGGTAATGGTGGAATTTGAGGTAATCCTTTTATAAGAGCGAGGGTATCTGCCCTTTGGTGTGGTTCTACATAACCTATAACCACATCTACACCTGATTTTTTTAAAATATGTGCTTCATCTAACATAGCGTAGGTTTTTCCTACGCCTGCTGAATAGCCAAAAAATATTTTCAGTTTCCCTTTTCCTCTTTGTTCTTCTTCATTGGCTTCTTTTAAAAGCACTTCTGGATTTATTCTTTTTTCTACCATTTAATTCCTCCAATCAGTTTTATTCCCCCATATTATCTAATGCATTTGCAATTTCTATATTTACGCCAAGAACATTTACCGTTTCTTCTCCAAATATTCCTATAAATTTTGAATCAGTATTGTTTTTTATTATTTTAATTATATCATTTTCTGATAGTCCTGTATTTTTTGTAATTCTATCAACTTGGATATAAGCACTTTGTGGTGAAATATGTGGATCTAAGCCTGAACCAGATGCAGTTAATAAATCTGCTGGAATTTTATCTATTTTCACAGTTGGATTTTCATTTAAAAAAAGTATCATATCTTCTTCAACGCGTTCTTTAAGTTTTGGATTAGATGGAGCATAATTATTGGACCCTGTTGCAATCCCACTATATTCTCCATTATCCTTTTCTAGCAATGTGTACGTATTGTAATTTACTGCCGAAGGTCGACATTTCATAAATCTTAAATCTGTAAACTCTTGTCCAATAAGTTCTGAGCCTATCTTTTCACCGTCTCGATATATTATACTACCGTTTGATTGTGAAGGAAATATTATCTGTGCCATACCCGTCATAGTTAATGGATACATGAATCCACACAATATAAAGATAACTATAGAAAATTTAAAAATAGTTTTTAATGCTTCAAAAAAGTTTTTCATAATTAATGCCTCCTAAAATCCTATTATCAAAAGTAGTGGAGTTATAATCAAATCTATTACCTTTATTCCTATAAAAGGTGTTATTATACCACCGATTCCATATATTCCAATATTCCTCATAAGCAATTTTTCAGAACTCATAGGAACATATTTTACCCCTTTCATTGCAAGTGGAATTAAAATGGGTATTATAATTGCATTAAAAATAAGTGCTGATAATATTGCACTATATGGTGTAGATAATTTCATTATATTTAATAGCTGCATTTCTGGAATTGATATCATAAACATAGCTGGAATTATAGCAAAATATTTAGCTATATCATTAGCTATACTAAAGGTAGTCAAAGAACCTCTTGTAATAAGCAGTTGTTTTCCTATTTCTACAATATCTAAAATTTTAGTTGGATCTGAGTCTAAATCAACCATATTTGCAGCTTCTTTTGCAGACGTTGTTCCGCTATTCATAGCAATTCCAACATCGGCTTGTGCTAACGCTGGTGCATCATTAGTTCCATCACCTGTCATAGCAACAATTTTACCTTCAAATTGTTCTTTTTTTATAAACTCTAATTTATCTTCTGGTTTACATTCAGCAATAAATTCATCTACACCAGCTTCTTGTGCAATCGTAGCTGCTGTTAGTGGATTATCCCCTGTACACATTATGGTTTTTATTCCCATTTCTCTAAGTCTTTTAAATCTTTCAACTAACCCAGGTTTTACAGTATCCTTTAAATAAATAACGCCTAATATTATATTGTTTTTGCATACGACAAGTGGCGTCCCTCCTAAAGATGCTATTTTATCTACATAGTTTGATAAATCTTCTGGTATAACTCCACCTTGAAGTTCTATATATTCAGCTATAGCATTTGAAGCTCCTTTGAAAATTTTCATATCACTTTCAATATCAACCCCACTCATTTTACTTTGTGCTGTAAATGGAATAAATTTCATGTCAATATACTGTTTATCAACTACGCAACTTCCCAATTTTTTACCTAGTTCAACAATAGATTTGCCCTCTGGTGTATCATCGCATAATGAGCATATTACCGAACTATCGATTAATTCTTGTTTCCCAATTCCATTTACTGGATAAAAATCCGATGCAAGACGATTTCCAAAGGTAATAGTTCCAGTTTTATCTAGTATCATTGTGTCTACATCTCCGCAAGCTTCTACTGCTTTTCCAGACATAGCTATTACATTAAATCTTGTAACCCTATCCATCCCAGCAATTCCTATTGCTGAAAGTAATCCCCCTATAGTAGTTGGTATAAGGCATACAGTAAGTGCTATTAAAGTTGAAATTTGTATTTCTACTCCGCTATAAATTGTAATTGGATATAAAGTAACTATCACAATTAAAAATATTAATGTTAAACTTACCAACAATGTAGTTAAGGCTATCTCATTCGGTGTTTTTTGACGTTTTGCGCCTTCTACCATTGATATCATTTTATCTAGAAAACTTTCTCCAGGTAATGAAGTTATTCTTATTTTTAACCAATCTGAAGATACCGTTGTACCTCCTGTAACACTTGAAAAATCTCCTCCACATTCTTTTACTACAGGAGCTGATTCTCCTGTAATTGCAGATTCGTCAACCGCTGCAATTCCTTCTATAACTTCTCCATCATTAGGAATTATTTCTCCTGATTTAACTAAAACTATGTCACCTTTTTTTAGTTCAGTTGAGCTTATTATTTTTTCATCACCTTTATCATCAATGAGTCTTGCCTTTGTATCTTTCTTTGTTTTTTTTAGAGATTCTGCTTGTGCTCGCCCTCTACCTTCTGCTACTGCTTCCGCAAAGTTTGCAAATAATATCGTGATAAATAGAATTAATGAAACACAAATATTATAAGTCCTAAAAAACTCTACTTGATCATTAAAAAAATTCGGTTTAATAACAAGTAATATGGATATCAAAAAACATATTTCCACGACAAACATAACCGGATTTCTTATCATATCACTTGGATTAAGTTTTATAAATGCTCCTTTTATAGCATCCTTCATTATATCTTTTGTTAAAAATTTTATATTTTTGTTTTTATTCATTTTATACTACCTCCACAATATAAGATGTTCTGCTATTGGTCCTAATGAAACAGCAGGTAAGAAAGTAAGCGCTGCAAATATTATAACTATAAATGAAGTTATTACTCCAAATGAAACAGTTGATGTTTTTAATGTACCAATCGTTTCATTAACATATCTTTTTGAAAGCAAAGACCCTGCAATTGCAAGTTGTAGAATAATAGATACATATCTTCCAAAAAACATTGCTAATCCTGTTGTAATATTCCAGAAAAAGTTATTATCTGCCAAACCTTCAAATCCTGAACCATTATTTGCTGCTGATGAGGAAAATTCATAAAGCACTTGTGAAAGCCCATGGTATCCTGGGTTTGTAATCCCAACTAACCCTGAATTTAAACTTACCGCAATGGCTGAAAATCCAAGAATTAAAATAGGATGTAGTAAGATACATATAACTATCAATTTCATTTCTCTACTTTCTATTTTTTTACCAAGATATTCGGGAGTTCGTCCAATCATCAGCCCACATATAAATACAGTTAGCATAACATAGAGTAGCATATTCATTAATCCAACTCCGACTCCGCCAAAAACAGTATTTAGCATCATATTTAGCATAGCTACCATTCCACCTAATGGCGTTAACGTGTCATGCATATTGTTTACCGTTCCCGTTGTAAATGCTGTTGTTACAGTTGAAAACATCGCAGATTGTGCAATTCCAAAACGTACTTCTTTACCTTCGTAGTTTCCCATACTTTGATTTATTCCGATTTTTTCTAGTTCAGGATTTCCTGCATATTCCGAATAGAAACAAACTAGTAACCCTATAACAAAAATCAGACTCATGGCAATAAATATACTTCTTCCTTCATCTCCAAACATTGGTCTTCTTCTTTTAATCGTACCATTTCTTTTTTGTTTCTCATTATAAAAAGTGAGTCCAAAAACTACAACACATGATCCTGGTAAAATCATCATAGAAAACATTTCAACCATATTTGTAATTATGTTTGGATTTTCAAAAGGTGTTGACGAATTTGCACCTAAAAACCCACCTCCATTAGTTCCAATATGTTTTATAGATTCTAAACTAGCTATTGGTCCTAGTGGTATATCTTGTAATTTTTCTTCTATTGTATTAACTGTTATATTAGGTTCCAGCGTTTGAGGTGTCCCTTGAGAAACTAAAACAAGTCCAACTACAAGCGATAATGGTATCAGCACTCGCGTTATAACTCTAATCATATCAACAAAGTAATTCCCCATTTGTTTACCACATAGTCCTCTTATCATAGCCATACACGCAGAATATCCAGTAGCTGCTGAAGTAAACATCATCATCGTAATTACAACCATTTGAGAAAAATATGAAAGGCCGCTTTCCCCCGAATAATGTTGTAAATTGGTGTTTGTCATAAAACTAATTATAGTATTGAAAGAAAGACTTGCTTCCATATTGCTAATATCATTTGGATTTAATGTGAGATGCCCTTGAATTCTTAATATAATATATCCTATAAAAATCATTGTTGCATTTGTTATTATAAGTCCAAAAGTATATCGTTTCCAACTCATATCCTCTTTGTTTATATTACATAATCTATAAATAGCATTATCCATATTATCAAAAAAAGGATCTAATACAGTTTTTTCATGACTTGAAACCTTATATAAATATCCCCCCATAGGAATAATTAATACTATAAAAATCAATATATTTAAAATTAACTGAACCATTATTCTACACTCCTTTTAAAATTTTTCCGGATTAATAATAACATATAATAAATAGCTATTTACTCCAATTATTAACGTCGTAAGTAAAATCATAAATGCCTCCTATTTTTTTAACTGTTTTTCACAAAATTTTTCAAGTGAAAATAATATTGTTAGAGATAACAAAAATATACCTATCATTAAGATGTCCATTTTACCCTCCTTAATTAATAATATTACTCACAAAAAAGCTAGCACTTGAAACTATATACATTTCTATAATAACTGCTATTAATACACACATCGGCATTCCAAAACTTGCCTCCCTACTAAAAATTATAAAACACGCCTACATTAAGTTTCTATTTATAAAAATAAATTATATGTTAAGATTGTATAAAGAAAAAAACTGATGCTATGTAACTAACATCAGTTTTTTTAATATATTATTCATCTGCAAATCTATACCCTACTCCTATTTCTGTCATTATAAATCTAGGTTTGGATGTATCTTTTTCTATTTTTTTTCTTATATTAGCCATAAATACTCTAAGTGACTGAAACTCATCATCACTTTCATACCCCCAGACTGATTTTTGTATAAAATTATGGGTAATTACTCTCCCAGAGTTTTCTACAAGTAATATAAGTATTTTATATTCAATTGGTGTAAAATGAACTTCTTCATTACATACATATACTTTATGCCTATCATAATCAATCTTTATTGTATCAAGAACAAATTCATTTGCTATTTCTGGACTTTTTTGATTTCTAAGCGCTACTCTAACTCTAGCAAGCAGTTCATTTATTCCAAAAGGTTTTATTATATAATCATCTGCTCCAGCATCTAATGCTTCTACCTTTTCGCGTTCTTGAGTTCTTGCTGATACAATTATAATTGGTATATTACTACTTTGTCGTATCTGTTTTATGACTTCAATCCCATCTATATCAGGTAGTCCCATGTCAAGTAAAATCAAATCTGGATTAAAAGACATAAACAATGAAATTCCTGTAATCCCATCTGAACTTTCTATTATTTTATAATTATTAACTTTCAACGACATTTTTAAAAAATTCTGTATACTTTTGTCATCTTCAATTACTAATATTGTTTTTTCTAACATAAATAAATTCCTCACTTTCGCAATTTTATTATAACACATCATATATTTATGTCTATAAATATACTTCCGCTGAAAGTTTATTCAAACTTTCTCTATCAATAACTTCATAGATGCCTTTTTGTTTATTGAGATACTTCTTGTTACAAAAAGCTTCAAGGGTTCTAAGAAGATGTCTATAGCTACTTCCTAAAAGCTCTGCTACTTCGGTTAGATTTCCTTCAAATTTAAGTTTTTCCTCGCCGTCACTCGTTTTTAATATATAAGCTGCAAGTCTATTTTCTAGTGGATAAAGAGAGTTTATAGAACTATTATGAGCACATCTGTGAAGCTTTTTACCAAGATTTTCACATATGAATCTCAAGAATTTCGCATCTTCAATAAGATTTGTTCTTACAAATTCCATGGGTATTCCTATGCAGTAAGAATCTTTAAGCGCCTGCATACTACCTGATGCAGTTTTCATACTCAAGGTTTCTAAATCTCCTATCACTTGAAAATCCTCATAAAAACAAGTAAGTAAATTTTTCCCATTTTCCAAAGAAACAAAAGATTTTGCTTTTCCTTCTGTCAAAAATATCAAATAATCTAAAACCTCATCTTCTTTACATAAAAATTCATGCTTTTTGTACATAAGTAGCTTCATTTGCGCACTCATATCTAAAGTAAATATTTTATCAATATTGTATTTTTCTATTTGTTTCTTTTTTAAAATTTCATTATTCAATATAACCACAATGCTATGTCTCCATTTCCATTTATATTTTTATTTATATTTTTATTTCCATTTTCACAATTATGACATATGTCATATTACTTTTCAATATATTCGTGTTAATATTCTATCTGAAGAAAAAATTAAAGGAGATTTTACTATGAATTTATTGATTTCAACTGCTATAGGCGCATGTATATCTTTAATGCTTCTATTTAATGGAAATTTATCTGGTATTTATGGAAATTATACTGCTAGTATAATAATCCATGCCGTGGGCCTACTTAGCATAAGTCTTATTATATTTATAAAAAAATCAAGTTTTAAAGCCTGTAAAAATATTCCTTGGTATTTTTATAGCGCTGGCGCAATTGGTATTATAACTGTAATTTTTAACAATGTAGCATTTTCAAAGCTAGGTGTAGCTATAACGCTGGCTATAGGCCTTTTAGGACAATCTATAACTTCTATAATAATTGACCACTATGGATTATTTGGACTAGAGGTTGTTAAGTTTAGAAAAGAAAAGCTATTTGGTATATTTTTAGTTGTGTTTGGAATAGTAATTATGACTATATTCTAGGGAGGAAAATATGTTATATGTAATAGCTGCTATAGTCTCTGGAATAGCTATAGTTATAGCACGTATTGTAAATTTTAAACTTGCTGATAAAATCGGTATAGCTCAGGGCACCTTCTTTAATAATTTAATAGGGCTTATATTTTCTATATTGGTATTTTTTATAAGTGGAAATATTTTTTCTTTTGACAATATAAGTTTTGCACCTGGAAGCATTTTCATATATTTAGGTGGTTTCTTGGGAGTAATTGTTGTTTCTCTTTCAAGCTATATGACTCCAAAACTTTCCGCTTTTTATTTCACGCTTTTTGTATTTATAGGCCAGCTTTTTACAGCTATATTTATTGACTATGTAACGCTTGATATACTTTCTATTGGAAAAATAGTTGGGGGAATACTAGTTCTTTCTGGACTTATATACAATTTAAAAATAGATAGCGCTTATAATAACAATAAAACGTATAAAGAAGTTGTTGGAGAATAATTTTTTAACCGCTAAAAACAAAAAAATTAAAGTATAAATAAATTGTAAGGCATATGCTTCCATAAATGAGAGGAAATATATGCCTACAATTTCAAAAATATATTAGTATTTATATTTTAAATGATCCAACAATATTTCTAAGCGTATCTGCTTGTGAATAAAGCTCTTCACTTAAAGCAGCACTCTCCTCTGAGTTTGCTGAATTACTGTGTACAACTGCTGATATCTGGTCTATTCCAATTTTCACTTCCTCTACTGCTTTTACCTGTTCTATTGAGTCCTCTGATATTCCATCTATTGCTTCTACAACTTCTTTTGTGTCATTTGAAACTGTTTCCATAATTCTAGCAGCTTGACTAGCTACTTTATTACCTTCATTTACAGTATCAATAGAATTTTTTATGAGCTCCGTAGTGCTTCTAGCGGCTTCTGCACTTTTTGAAGCAAGATTTCTTACTTCATCTGCAACCACCGCAAATCCTTTACCCGCTTCCCCTGCTCTTGCCGCTTCTACCGCTGCATTAAGAGCAAGAATGTTGGTCTGAAATGCTATGTCTTCAATTGTCTTAATTATCTTTCCTATGTCATTTGAACTATCTTTTATATTTCCCATAGCCTCTATCATCTTCTGCATTTCTAGATTGCAGTTTTCAATCTCATTTCCAACTGATTCTACTTTTAATCTTGATGCTTCTGCATTTTGGGAGCTATTTTTTATTCGCTCCGTTACATTAAATACTGTAGCTGATAATTCTTCTATTGAGCTTGATTGCTCTGTACTTCCCTGAGCTAAAGATTGTGCTCCAGAAGATACTTGTTCTGAACTATTTAATATATGTTCTGATGCATTTTTTATTTCTTCCATTACATTTCGATTCGATTCTATCATCTCTTTTAATTTTAAATTAAAAATATCTTTTTCAGAGTAAGGAACTATCTCCGATGTAAGATCCTGAGATGCAACTTTAGATATTTCAAATATCCATTTTTTCACTATATCCGTAAGTTTTTCAACATCTTCCAACGTATGTGATATCTCATCTTTTATACCATCATTATGCTTAATTTCTACATCCCAGTCTCCTGTCTTTATTATATAATCTACAGTTTCATTTAGGTAATATAGAGGCTTAAGATTACCATCGATATGTCTTTTAATATAAATAATTGCTACGAATATAAATAGTGCTGATAAAAGCACTACTGCCGCAATTGTAATATATACTGCTCCAAAAACATCAAGATTATTTACAGTTGCAGTTATAGTCCATACAGACTCATTAGCTCCCGCAAATAAAGGTACTGATGTAAATAAATTTTTAGTTGTTCCTACTCTAAATTTATCATGAACTGTAGCTTTTGATTCTGCTGAGTTTGCAATTGATTCTGAGGCTCTTCCTTCATGAAATACCTCTACATTTTTACCTATAAGGTCTTTATTTTCACTGTAAGATATTAGCCCATCTGGCGATATCATAGTAAAATATCCCTTATCATAAATTCGGCTACCTTCAAGCACGCTGTTTATAATATCCATTGAAATATCTGCCGTAACTACCCCTATTGTATTTCCATTTTTATCGTGAATTGGAGCCGCACAGGTTGTCATAAAAACATCTTCTCCATTTACTGCATACCAGTATGGATTTGTTACTGCATTTTTGCCTGTTTGAATCGGAATATTATACCAGTCGGCATCTGCTTGGTCATAACCCACTAGGGCTTCATATTTAAAATTTCCATTATCCGAATATATATATGGTACAAACCTTCCAGTATTATCACTATGTAACTTCCCTATATTAGCCTTATCCTTTTCATCAAAGGCATTTGGTTTAAAGCAAACCCCCATTCCTATTAAATCTGAGTTTCCCTCCATAGTTTTTATAACCGAATCGATTACCTGTGTTCTTGTTAGGCTGTTTTCCTGTGCCGCAATCTCTATAGTACTGCTTAGTGTTTCTACAACACTTATCTGTTTTTGAAACTGGCCTTCTAGCGCCTTAGCATAGCCTTGCGTCGAAGCTTCCATATATGCTTTTGATTCTTCATTTAAACTACTCAAAAACAAAACATTATATATAGAAACTACTATAATAAGTGATACCATAAGTGACACTACTACATCTTTTGAGATTTTATCCTTAATGCTTACAAAATCTTTATTTTTAAAACTTTCCTTCTTAAATAATTTCTTCATAAACTCTCTCCCTAAACCTTTAATAAAAAACTAATGCATTAACAAAACATTAACGACTTATAAAGAATAACAAATTTATTTTTAAAAGTCTATAGAAATTTTCTATTTTAAATATATTTTAGTTTAAATATTGTTAACATTACCCTAAATTCTTAATTTTAATTTAAATAACATCCATTTATACTCATACTATTCAAAAATATAAATATATTAATCAAAAAAATATACTCCTAAATAAACTTTAAGAGTATATCTTCTTAACTTATGAGGCTATCTTCAATTTTCTTCGATTGCCAATTTAAATATTATATTTATTTAATTGTATTCTTTAACCGAATCTACTACAAGTTTTGTTATTTCAGTTATACTTGTTTTTTCATACCCACGTACATATGACATAATGTCTTCTCCAATTGGAGTTTTCCACTTAGCTTCTATGCATTCTATCCCATAAGCTATTCCAAATAATGTCATTATCTGTGCCGCATTACAGTCTACATCCTGTCCTGCCATACTTATAAGGTTTATACATTTATTAAAATTATTTTCACTGAAATAAAGTGCTACTACTTCTGCTGCTGCATTTGGGTATGCATGTATCCAGTTGTATTCTTTAAATTGTATCTCGCAAAGCTTCCATGCTTCTTCAAAATTTCCTTTTGACATGCAAGCATCCAGTGCAAATTTTACTACAGCATAGTATTCACTATTCTTTGGCACCATATCTATAGCTTTTTTAACTATTGTTCTCATGTCATCTTCTACATATGCCATAGAACACATCATAGCATTAAACATTTCACCTATAACACCATTGTTGTGATGAGATACTACCCCATCTTTAAAAGCTAGTTCTGCAGCAAGCTTAGGATTTGCAGGGGCTACCATACCACACACTGTACCTCTCATCTGCGCTCCAATCCACTCTCTAAACGGATTAGAACGGTATCCACTTTCAGGAGGATATATTCCAAGCATTATATTTTTTAGTGCAATATCTTCTGCTGACCAACCTGACGGAATAAGTGCTACCCACTCAAGTGCAATATCTTCTGGTTTAAGCTTGTATCCATTTTTTCTAAAAGCTTCTAAAAAAGCTACTTCATATGTTATATCATCATTGTAAGTGCTTGGTTTTCTTACATAATCATTTATGTCCCCAAAAGCTTCTTTTATATTTGATGTAGTATAGCCTTCTATAGCAGTTCCTACTCCAGCGCCTACAATCTGCGCAAGCCAGCCTGCATAAGTTTTATCAAAAAAGTTTTTTGAATCCGAAATTACTTCCTTACTTTTATCCCCATAATCGTAAAATTTTACGTTTTTTTCGTATTTTTCAAAGCTATCATAGCATTCATATTTCCAAAATGGATGTCCTTCTATTTTGGGAGCATTATTAAGTATATTGAATACTTTAGAGGTAAGTCTTGTTAGTTCTATCTTGTTTTCAGTTTCCCTATATTCAAGTGCCTTAGGAATTAATTTTTCAGCTTCTGTAACATCATATCCCATATTGTACATAGACTGAATTCCTGCAAGTAGAACTCTTTCTGGAGCAAATGAACCTGGTACATTACTTCCCCACAAAAGCTTAACATATTGCCAGTTTCTTTCATCTACCTCAAAGGCTTCTTCCCATGTCTGCTCATCTTCACTTAAAACAACTGGTTTTGCATTTGTAATCAGTTCATAATCATATTCATATGCTCTTTTCATCCTTAATCTCCTTTTTTATTTTATTGGTGGTGTTTCATCATCTGTTTTAACATTTCTAAAAACATTTCCGTATTTCCTTTTACTGCTACACTAGCATTAAGGGCTTTCTTTCTATGCGATCTATCTAAATCAACTACAGTTCTTCCTTCATTTAATCCTTTTCTAGTTTCTACTGTCACATAGAAATCTTTGCACTCTAAGACCTCTGGCTTTATAACACTTGCTACTGTAAGCGCATCATGTACTGCTACAAAGTCATATCCAAATCGCTTATAGGTATTTGCCATATGATCTAAAAGCATAGAAACCTCGTTATTCACTTTTGAATCTACTTTTTTAAGCTGTGATACTAAATCTGGGGTAAGCACCGTATCCATAGTAACATTAAGTCCTACCATAGTAACTGGAACGCCTGATTTAAACACTACATCTGCTGCAAATGGGTCTACATAGATATTAAACTCACTATATGGTCTTACGTTTCCTACTCCTGTAGAGCCACCCATTATAGTTATCTTTTCTATATGCTTGTAAAGGTCATCATACTTTAAAAGTGCTATCGCTACATTTGTAAGAGGCCCTACTGCTATTATATTTAATTTTCCATCCGCCTTTAATGCTTCTTGATAGATTACATCCCATGCATAGTCCTTATCAAATTCTTTATTTGATGACGGAAGTACTACAGGCCCAATGCCTGATGCTCCATGAACTTTGTCTGCTATCTCAAGTGCTTTATTAAGTGGTTTTTCTGCACCCTTTGCTATTCTTGTCTCTAACCCTAAAAATTCTGCTATATCTAAAGCATTTTTTGCAGTTCTTTCAAGTGTCTGATTACCAGCAACTGCAGTAAGTGCTCTTATATCTAATTTATCTGAACTATCAGCTAGCATAATTGCTATAAAATCATCTACTCCTGGATCTGTATCTATTATTACAGGAATCTTACTCATATTTTTTCTCCTATTGCTTAGTGGTATTTATTAACCGCTTCTATTATCATATCTATAAATTGATGTCTGTCTACATCTAGTAATACATCTGTGTTAGGTTCTAAATCAAATCTGTTTAAAAAGTCAGTTACAGTACAGCCTGTAGTATGCTCCCCATCCATGTCTATCTGCACATTTAATTTTTTTGATTTAAACATGTCTGGATTTATAAGCCATGCTATAGCGCACGGATCATGAAGAGGTGCAAAATCCCAGCCACATATTTCTTTATGGAATTTTATAAAATATTCAAGTAGTTCTGCTACAAGTACCGCTACTTTTCCGCCCTGACTTCTTATCTTTTCTATATCTTCCGGATAAACCTGTGCTTTATGCGTAACATCAAGTCCCGACATAGTTATTGGTACGCCTGATCTAAATACTATATCAGCGGCTTCTGGGTCTACAAGTATATTGAATTCTGCTGAAGCAGTCCAGTTTCCACCTATTGCAGAACCTCCCATAAGGCTTATTCTTTCTATTTTAGACTTTAGATGTGGATATGCTGATAAAAATATTGCTATATTTGTAAGTGGACCCGTCGGTACAAGTGTAACTTTATCTTCACTTTCTTCTACAACTTTTGCCATAAGCTCATATGCATTGATATCAAGTGCTTTTTGAGTTGATTCTGGAATAAATGGACCATCTAGTCCACTGTCTCCATGTACTTCTGGTGCAATTTCCAGTTCTCTTCTCATTGGTCTATCCGCACCTTTTGCTACTGGAATCTCCTTGTTCATAAACGTAAGCATTCTAAGTGCATTGTTTGTTGTTTTTGCTACTGTTTGGTTTCCACCAACTGTAGTAATAGCTTTTACATCTAGTTTATCTGATGCACATGCTAAAATCATAGCAATCGCATCATCATGACCTGGATCACAGTCCATGATTATCGGAATCTTTCTCATACATTTACCTCTACTTTATAATAATTGGCAAGAGGAATACCCTTGCCAATTACTTTAATATTTTCTATTTTAAAAAATTATCTTACGCTGTCTTTTATTGCTTGGATTTCTTCTGTAGATTTTCCAAATGCTGTATCTACTACTAATGATCCATCTAGTATTGATTTCTCAAGTTCGTCTACCATTGTAACTACTTCTTCAGAAACATTTGCTTTAAATGTATCATTTTTAGCTATACCAACACAGCCTTCTTCTATACCAAGTACTTCTCTTTCTCCCCAAGGAAGAGTTCCTTCTGTTTCTAATTTAATTGCTCTTAATAATGAGATATCTACTCTCTTAAGTGCTGATGTAAGAATATGGTCTGCTTTTGCTTTGTCAGTTTCCATGAATGCCTCTGCCTGGTCACTGTCAACTCCGATTGCAAATTTATCTTTTTCTGTAGCTGCATCTATAACTCCAAGACCTGCTGTACTAGCAACTTGGTATACTATGTCTGCATTTTGATTGATTTGAGCTAATGTAAGCTCTTTTGCTTTTGCACTGTCATTGAAGTTTCCAACATATCCTATAAGCATTTTTACATCTTCTTTAACATGCTTAGCACCTTGTATGTATCCTACAAGGAAGTCATTTATTACGTTATTTTCCATTCCGCCTACAAATCCAACTGTTCCAGTTTTAGTAGCTGATGCTGCAACTGCTCCTGCAAGGAATGAACACTCATTTTGCTTATACTCTATAGAGTATACGTTATCAAGTCCACCTACACTGTAATCTACAGCTGAGTCAAATATTATATATTTTTTATCTGGGTATTGAGGAGCTATTTCTTGAAGCTTCTCAACCATTTGCCATGTACCAACTATTATTATATCTGTTTCTGGGTCTTCTGAGAAATCTACAAGTGTAGGCATCCACTTAGTTTCATCATAAGTCATTTCAACAACCTTAACTGTCGCACCTAGCTCGTCTTCGATCATTTTACCACCATTTGCTGCTGAATCATAGAACGCTTTGTCTCCTAGTGTTCCATTTAGCAGTATGGCAACATTTAAGCTCTCATCTTTTGCAGCATCCGTAGATTCTGCGCTGTCTCCTGCTCCTCCGCAACCTGTAAGAAGCATTGTTCCAGCTAATACAAGTGCCGCAAGCTTTGAAAATTTCATTTTTTTCATAATTTTTCCCTCCTGTTTTTTAGCCTTTATTTTTTATTTTATTAATCTGTTTTACTTTTGACATAGAATAAATGATTAATCCTATTATAGTAAACAGATAAGGCATCATTTGAATAAACTGAACTGGTATATTAAGTACCTGCAAGTTACTTCCAAGTGCATCTGCGGTTCCAAATACAAGCGAAGCTGCAAGCGTTCCAAATGGAGTTCCTCTTCCAAGTGCCTCAGCTGCTAGAGCGATGAATCCTCTTCCTGCAGTCATATCTCTTGCGAATTTATCCATATATCCCATAGACATATATGCCCCACCCATAGAAGCAAGGGCCCCACTTATTATAAGCGCTATATACTGGATTTTCTTAACATTTATACCAACACTTTCTGCTGCATGAGGATTTTCTCCTACAACTCTAAGCTGAAGCCCAAGTGGTGTTTTGTAAAGCACTACCCATACTACAAAAACTAATATAAACGCTAAATAAGTTAATACGTTGTGACCTGAAAGCATTTCTCCAATTACTGGAATACTGCTTATTATTGGTATGTTAACTACAGGCATTGTTAAACTTGCAAGTGATGTTGACATTCCCTTATCTTTAGCTACTGAGTAAAGTAAAAATACAGTTCCACCTGAAGATAAAAGATTTATTGCAATACCTGTAAGAATTATATCAGTTTTTAAATTAAGTGCAAAATATGACATTAAAGCACCCATTATAATTCCTGTTAAAAGAGCACACAAAAGTCCTATAAAGGCACTCTGAGTAAATGCACTTCCAATAACTCCCATAAGTGCTGATGAAAGCATTATTCCTTCAAGCCCTATATTCATAACCCCTGCTCTATCTGTTATAAGTGCTGCAAGTGCTGCTAACAGTATAGGAGTTGTAAGTCTTAGGATGGAGAAAATAAATTCTGGTGATGCTATTGCTGCTACTAAATTTTCCATATTATACTGCCTCCTCCATAAGCTTGTTATTTCTATTTGTATTTTCAACAATCTTTTTATGTTTATATTTATTTAAGAACATTTTCGCTGCTATAAGCAGTATTATTATAGATTGAACTATTGCTACTACCTCTGGTGCAACATCGGTTCTTCTAGCCATTATATCCGCACCTATTCTAAGATATGCTAGGAAAAATGCTGAAAGCGGAACATATTTAGGATTATTTTTCGAAAGTATCGCAATTATTATACCGTCAAATCCATACCCCGGAAGATTTATCCATGAAAATCTTGTGTACATCCCAAGAATCTCTACCGAACCACCCATTCCTGCAAGTGCTCCTCCAACAACCTGAGAAAGTACAATTGTAGAACCCACACCAATTCCTGAATATTTTGCAAAGTTTTCATTTTGTCCAACCATTCTTATAGCATATCCCCACTTTGTCTTGTAAAGGAAAAGATATGTTAATACTACAAAAACTAGAACAATTATAAGTCCTGCATGGATTCTTGTCTTAGGTACTATAACTGGAAGCTTTGCAGTTTTTTGAAGAAGATGTGTCGCTGGAAATCCTGCATTTGTATCAAGCATATGATACTGAAGGAAATAACTTCCCAAAAATAGCGCTATATAGTTAAGCATTAGCGATGAAACTACTTCATTAGCTCCCCATTTAACTTTTAATACTGCGGGAATACTACATACTATTATTCCAGTAATCATTCCTGCTATTATTGAAAACATAGGGTGAATTCCAAGTGGAAGCATAAAGTTTACTGCTATATAAGAAGATGCAAGTCCTCCTAAGAAAAATGCCCCCTCTGCCCCCATATTAAACTGATTACATTGAAACATTACACATACTGCAAGCCCTGCAAATGTAAGCGGTATAAATAATTCAACTACATTTCCAAAATTTCTTACAGTTGTAAGTGGCGCTATCAAAAACTGTCTAAGCGCCTCACCTGGTTGCTTACTTACTAAAGATATCAACAAGAAGGCTACTACGAGTGATATTGCTATTGTAACCAGCACTCTTATTATTTCAAATTTTTGTTCTATTTCCTTACTGGTTACAGTTTTATTTTTCATGAATCAGTCCTCCTACTTCCTCTTTAGACATTTTCTTTATTCCTAACATATATTCTCCTAATTCTTGCTCTGTAACTTTACTGCTCTCTTCAAAGTAAGCTACTATCTCACCCTCACTCATAACAGCTATACTGTCAGAAAGTTCAAGTATTTCATTTAAATCTGCTGATACTAAAAGTATAGCTTTGCCAGCATCTCTAAGCTGCACTATACGCTTTCTTATAAATTCTATAGCTCCTACGTCAACTCCTCTTGTAGGCTGATTTATAATTATAAAATCAGAATCTGAAGAACATTCTCTAGCTACAACAACTTTTTGTATGTTACCTCCAGAAAGCATTCTTATAGGTTGATCTCTACCATCACATTTTACAAGGTATTGTTTTATAAGGTCATCTGACTCTTTATTTATTTTATTGTAATTAAACATATTATTTTTATTGTATTCTTTTTTGTAGAATCTGTCTGAAATAATATTTTCTTCAATAGAAACTTCTGCTGCTATTCCATATGTCATTCTATCCTCAGGTATATGTCCAGTTCCAAGCTCTCTTATCTCTCTTATAGTTTTTCCTTTTATGTCATTTCCTGAAATTGTTATTGTACCTGATGAATAAACCTCCATACCTGCAATGCTTTCTGCAAACTCTCTTTGTCCATTACCTTCAATTCCTGCAATTCCTAGAATTTCACCTTTTCTTATGTCAAGTGATAAATCATTTACCACAGTTTTTGCATAGTTATTTCTTACTTCTAAGTTTCTTACTTTAAGTACAACCTCTTTAGGTTGTGCTTTTTCCTTGTCTACTTTAAGTATAACATCTCTTCCTACCATAAGACGAGATATATCCGCTTCCGAAAGCTCATCTATGTCATATCTTCCCATAGATTTTCCCTGTCTAAGTATCGTTACTCTATCACAAAGCTCTTTAATCTCTTTTAATTTATGAGAAATAAATATTATAGTATGTCCATTTTCTCTAAGTTTTTTTAGCTGTACAAATAATTCCTCTGTTTCCTGTGGTGTAAGTACTGCTGTAGGTTCATCAAGTATTAGTATCTCAGCTCCTCTAAGAAGTGCTTTAAGTATCTCTATTTTTTGTTTTATTCCAACTGGAAGATCTTGAACCTTTGCCTTAGGATCTACTATAAGATTATATTTTTTTGAAGCTTCTTCACACATCTGGAAAGCTTTGTTATAATCTATAATCCCCATTTTTTTAGGCTCTATACCCATTATAATATTTTCAGCTACTGTAAGTGATGGTGCTAACATAAAGTGCTGATGAACCATACCTATTCCATGCTTAATCGCACTCATAGGATTATCGATTTTTATTTCGTTTCCATTTAAAAATATCTTTCCAGAGTCAGGAGTTTCAACTCCAAAAAGCATTTTCATAAGTGTAGATTTTCCTGCACCATTTTCTCCAACCAGGGCATGTATCTCTCCCTTTTTTAAATAAAAGTCTACGTCCTTATTGGCCATAAAACCATTTCCATAAACTTTTGTAATCTTTTCCATAGCCAGAATATATTCTGCCATTGTTATCCTCCTTAAATAAAATACCTGTCTCTCACGGTTTCCCTTTTAATAAGCTGCGGTTCTATAAGAACTATATTCTCGTCCATAAACTCACCTTCTATTTTTGAAATCAACATCTTAGTGACTTTATTTGCGATTTCATATATCTTCTGTTCTACAGTAGTAAGTGGAGGATCCATAAGCTCACTGATATATATATTGTCATATCCCATTATTGCTACATCATCCGGAACCGATATTGAATTCTTCTTCATTACTCTTAGTGCGCCTATAGCAAGAAGATCACAAGTTGCAAAAACTGCATCAAATTTTACATTTTTATTGATTAAGCCTCTCATAAGATCTTCTCCCGATTCAAGAGAATATCTTCCATACATAACTAGACTTTCATCTATCTCAATATTGCTTTCTAAAAGAGCTTTTTTGTAACCTTCATATCTAAAAGCTGTATTACTAAGTTCCTTATCTCCACCTAAAAAAGCTATTCTTCTGTGTCCGTTTTCGATTAGATACCTTACCCCTCTATAAGCGCCTTTTGTATTGTCACTACCAACAAATATATCACAGTCAAGCCCCTGTATTTGTCTGTCTACAACTGCAAAAGGATGATCATAATCGCTTAAAAGCTGATTGAGCTTCGGATTCGTAGTACTACTAGGCGCTAAAATTATTCCATCAACTCGCTTTTCGATAAAATCACATAGGTAATACTCTTCCTTTTTAGCATCTTCATCTGAATTGCATAAAAACACCGTGTACCCTTTTGAAAAAGCAAAGTCTTCAATCCCTCTTACAAGCTTTGGGAAAAAAGGATTATTAATATCTGGTATTATTAGCCCTATTGTCTTAGATTTTGAAGTTACTATACTTCTTGCAAGTTGATTTGGTTTATAACCAACCTCTTCTATTATTTTTTTGATTTTTCCCCTTACTTCATCGCCTACCCCATATGGCTTATCATTTATAACCCTTGATACTGTACCTTTTGAAACTCCTGCCATTTTTGCAATATCATTAATTGTTATCTTCATAACGTCCCCCTAAGAGTTAATAGTTATAATGCTCAAAATATTAGCTTAAATTACTTAATTTGTCTAAAACTTCTGGTTCATAAGGAATGGAATTTGCTGCCCCTTTTTTTGATACTGATATTGACGCCGCCATGCTTGCTATTTTCAAAGCATCTTCAATACCTTGATTCTTGCTTATACTAGATATAAAGTATCCCATAAAAGTATCCCCTGCCGCAGTTGTGTCCACAACATTTGTCTTGTAAATATTTTGCGAATAAGATTTATCTCCATCTTTATATATAGAGCCTTTTTCTCCCAGTGTCAATACTATTTTTAAATTACTAAAACGTTTTAGCAATTTAGAAACAATTTCATCCGGATTTTCTTCCCCAGATATTATTGCACCTTCTATCTCATTTAATATAATCCACTCGATTTTGTTTAAATCTAATTTTGATAAACTTTCATCTATAGGAGATGGATTAAGCGCTATTCTCATCTGCTTTTTAAATGCTTCATCTATTATATATTCAAGACATGATATTTCATTTTGAAGAATAAGTATGTCTCCTGATTCAAATTCAGATAATACCATATCTACATATTTTTCATCTATTTTATGATTTGCTCCGCTAAACAAAAGTATGCAATTTTGACCTTCTTTGTTTACTTGTATTATCGCATGCCCTGTTTCTGATTCTATCACTTTTAATAAAGATGTATCTACATTTTTTTGATCAAGTATTTCTTTTAGGAATATCCCTTCTTTTCCAATCATACCTGCATGATAAATATTGCTTCCTGCATTTGCAACCGCTATAGACTGATTAAGGCCCTTGCCGCCTGCAAAAATCTGCATAGTTTTTGATGATATAGTTTCCCCTGGTTTTACAAAATCTTCCACTTCATAAACTTTGTCAATATTTAATGAACCAAAGTTTAATATTTTCATTTAATCACCTCTCCAGTTTTTTGTCCGATTAGGCCGAATATAATATATTCACTTAGCCATTATCAATTATACAAAATAATAGCTGAAAAAACAATAAATTTTTTGCAAACATTTTCCTTATATTTATTTTTGAATTATTTGCACAAAATTATAAACTAAAGTATAATTATTGCTATAAGCTTTATAAAAATAAATGTTAGAGGTATTATTAATGGAAAATAAAGATAATAAAGAACTACTTTTGGATATAATGGAAAAAACTATAGCTTCACTTGAGCTTAATAAAGATTCAGTAATATCTCTTATAGAAAACATGGAATCTGAGCATGAAAAGAAAAAAAGAGAACTCATGGATATAAAACGTCGCATTCCTACTTTCTTAGATGAGGTTAAACGTTTAGCTCATAGAGACTCTCTTTTGAGACAAAAACTTGCCCTTGCATCTGATGATTTCTCTGAAACGGGTCACGAACATTTAAAAACAATTTATGATGAAGCTAATAAGGCTCATTATGAGCTTTTAAAAGCTGAGGAGGAGGAAGAAAATTTAATAAGAAGACGAAATAACCTAGAGCTTGAGCTTAAAAATAGTGAATTCTATATAAACCAAGCAGAACAAATGGCTCAACAGCTTATTGTATCCCTTTCTTATCTTCAAACAGGTGTCAAGCATCTTAATGTATCTGATGCTGAAGATGAAACTAGCCCTGTAACCGCAGTTTCTGACCAATATGTTTCTTTTCTAAAATCTATAGAAAATGAAAAGCTTCATATCGCAAGAGATTTACACGATGGTCCTGCTCAGCAAATCGCAAGCGCTCAAATGAGAGTAGATTTTTGTAAAACTATTATTAGACACGATCTTGAAAAGGGACTTACTATCCTTGATCAATTAAAATCAGATTTATCTTCAACATTGACAGAAGTAAGAAATATATTATTTAATCTTACTCCTGCTCCACTTGAAAAAATGGGATTGAGGGGTTCTATTGATAATCTTTTAAATACAATTCTCGATTCTTCAACTACAAACTTCTCTTTTGAATATGATATAAGTCAAAATCTAGAATCAACCCTTGAAACTACAATATATCGTATAGTTCAAGAGTTGATTAATAATATAAAAAAACATTCTCAAGCTTCTAATGTAACTCTTAAGATTTCTTCATCTGACACGAGAATATATATGTATGTATATGACGATGGCGTCGGTTTTGAAGTACCTGATGATTTAAATAGTTTTATAAATAAACAAAAATCATTTGGCCTCTCTAATATATTAAATAGAATTAATGATTTAGATGGAAAAATATTAGTAGATAGCAATAAGATAAATGGTACTACTTTTAAAATACAATTGCCTGTATAAAGGAGGACTTATGTTGTCAAACATTAAAATAATAATCGTTGACGATCATCCCCTGATAAAGGAAGGTCTGAAACAAATATTATCTTTTTACCCTGATATAAAAATAGTAAAAGAAGGTTCTGACGGTAATGAAGCCATAAAATTAGTAAATGAAAATCCCTGTGATATACTTTTACTAGATATAAATATGCCTAATTTAGATGGAATATGTGCTTTAAAAAATATTCGAAAAACTCATCCCCAAATAAAAATTATACTTTTAACCGTGGAAAATGATTTTTATACCTTAAAAGAAGCTATAGATTTAAAAGTAAATGGTTATGTATTAAAAGAATCTGCAGGAACAAATTTAATTGATGCCATAAGACATGTATACTCTGGCGGAAATTACATAGATCAGGCTTTAACCAAACATCTATTTAGTATAGTAAATGAGTCCGTAAGCTTAAATTTCCCAAAACAAAATTCTGAAAATGATGCTTTTAAAGACCTTACAGACAGAGAAAAAGAAATTCTAAAGTTTATATCTCAAGGTCTTAGCAATAAAGAAATTGCCCAAAAGCTTTATTTATCTGATAAAACTATACGTAATACAATAACTTCAATATTCAAAAAAATAAAAGTAAAAGATAGAGTACAAGCTACAATATATGCAATAAATAATAACATATAAGTATAAAAAAAGGTTATCGTAGAATTTACGATAGCCTCATTTATATTAATTAATAGATTTTGAAGGTTTGTATTTAACTACATTAACAAATGTATCTACTATTTTAGGATCAAATTGAGTCCCTTTACAGCCTATAATCTCAATCATTGCATCTTTAAAGTCTACTGCTCCATGATATGGTCTTTCATTTGTCATAGCATCAAATGCATCTACAACACTTATAATTCTTGCCATTATTGGAATTTCATTTTTCCTTAATGATAGTGGATATCCTCTACCATCCCATCTCTCATGATGAGTATATACCGCTTCCGCTATATTTTTAAGTCCATTGGACGCCATAACAATTTTATAGCCACTTTCTGAATGTGTTTTTATAACATTGAATTCATCATCTGTTAATCTTGATGGTTTTCTCAAGATTTCATCAGGAATAGTTATTTTCCCTATATCATGAAGCCTTGTCGCTAAATCAAGTTCACAAAGTTCGCTTATTGAAAGTCCCATTGAACTTCCAATAAGAATAGCATTATCTCTCATTCTTATAGTATGTTCCATAGTTTCCGAATTTTGAATTTCTAAAAGTTTTAGAAGAGATTCTATAGATTCATTTGATCTTTCGTAATTATTTAAGAAACGTTTTCTTGCATTATAATCTTTTTCATTTCTTATTATAGAGTATACACTCACTCCCTCAGCCATCTTCCCCTCCTGATTAACCATCATATAATTAAATTATAGATATTTTTAATGTACTTTGTCCATAATACAATAATCCCTACCCCTAGGTATTATTGTCCTTTTTTTGAAATATATCCTTCTTTCAAGCTGATTTAAGCTAAATAAATTGCATTTTTTCATTCAAAACTATATCCATAAACATTTTTGCAGCTGATGATAAAGATACATTTTTCCAATAACACAGTCCTAATGCTCTTTTAGGAATAGCTTTTTCGAGGTCTACTTCATACAAAAATCCTTCATTAATATATTTTTGTGAAAATTCTTTTATTACACAAGCAATCCCTAAATTAATTTTTGCAAATTCTAATATTAAATCATGAGAGCCCAGTTCTATTCCCGATTTAAGTTTTATTCCATTTTTTTGAAAAAAATCATCTACATACATTCTTGAATTTGAATTATCCTCTAGTAAAATAAGATCATGTTCGATAAGTTCTTCTAGTTTGATCTTCCTATTTTTTAGTATTTCATATTTTTTCCCAAAAACAAAAATATCCTGTATATCTATACACTTTTTCACTTCAATATGGGAATCTTCTATTGGAAGATTGCATAGTGCAATATCAATCTCTCCCGTTTTTAATAGCCGGCAAAGTTCAAAAGTAGTTCTATTTATTATCTTCAAATTTATATTTGGAAATTTATTATGAAACATTTCCAAATATGGTAGCAAAAAATATTTGGAATTTGTGTCTCCGGCTCCAATTTTAAGTTCTCCGCTAATTAAATTTCGGCACTCTGAAAGTTTTCGTTCTCCTGAATCTATAAGATTCATAGCAGATGAAATATATTCTTCCAAAAGTTTTCCCTCATTTGTAAGCACTCCCCCCTTTGGTATCCTTGTAAAAAGTCTTACATCAAGTTCCTTTTCTAACTGCATAATTGCCATGCTTACAGCAGGCTGTGTCATATAAAGTTCACTTGCAGCCTTTGAAAAACTCTTAACTTTTGAAACCATAAAAAATATTTTATATAAATCCAATCTAGATACCATATAAACCTCACTTATATCATATATATTATATATTTATTTTACTTATATTACATCTTCATTATATACTATAAATATAATCTGTAAATAAAATATATTTTAAGGAGATTGTTAAATGGAAAGAGTGGTAGGTACTGTAGTAAGAGGACTTCGTGCACCCATTATAAATAAAGGTGATAGTATTGAAGACATTGTAGTTGAGACAGTTTTAAATGCTTCAAAAAAAGAAACTTTTGAAATAAACGAAAAAGATGTACTAGCAATAACTGAATCTATTGTAGCACGTGCACAAGGAAACTATGCAAGTATAGATGCTATAGCTAAAGATGTTAGTTCTAAATTTAATGACGAAACTGTAGGGCTTATATTCCCAATACTTAGCAGAAATAGATTTGCAATCTGCCTTAGAGGTATTGCTAAGGGCGCAAAAAAAGTAATAATAATGTTAAGCTACCCTTCCGATGAAGTTGGAAACCATATAGTAGATATAGATATGCTTGATGAAAAAGGTATAAACCCATGGACTGATGTGCTTACTGAAGCTGAATTTAGAGCCCATTTTGGAGAAAATAAACATACTTTCACTGGAGTTGACTATATTGCTTACTATAAAGATTTAGTGGAGGAATATGGCACTGAATGTGAAATTATATTCTCTAATGATCCAAAAACTATATTAAAATATACTAAAAATGTGCTTACATGCGATATTCATACTAGACATAGAACTAAACGTATTCTAAAAAATAATGGTGGCGAAAGAGTTTATGGCCTCGATGATATCCTTTCTTCTTCAATTGATAATAATGGATATAATGAAGCTTATGGCCTTTTAGGTTCAAATAAAGCTACTGAAAATTCGATAAAACTTTTCCCAAGAGACTGCAAAACTGTAGTTGAAAAAATTCAAGCTGAAATTAAAAAAGCTACTGGAAAAACTATAGAAGTAATGGTTTATGGAGATGGTGCATTTAAAGATCCTGTAGGGAAAATTTGGGAACTTGCAGACCCTGTAGTTTCACCAGGATATACATCTGGTCTTGAAGGAACTCCAAATGAAGTGAAATTAAAGTATCTTGCAGATAATAACTTTGCTCATCTAAAAGGTGCTGAACTTAAAACTGCAATATCTGAATATATAAAAACTAAAGATGATAACCTTGTAGGTGCAATGGAAGCTCAAGGTACTACCCCAAGAAGACTTACTGACTTAATAGGTTCTTTATGCGACTTAACTTCTGGAAGTGGCGATAAAGGAACTCCAATCGTATATATCCAAGGTTATTTTGATAATTATGTAAAATAATTTAGTTTACCTTTCAAATCTTAAATAAATTATAAAAAAGATAGCTCGAACTACTCGGCCGCTATCTTTTTTATTTCTATATAGTACTACCCCACATATTTTTTAAGGATATCTAAATATTCATCCTTCGTTCTATCTCCTACAATTGTCTCTAGTATTTTTCCCTGTTTATCAACTATTATACTCACTGGAAGTACTTGAGATTTACTTAAAAATTCCTCATTAAAATCTTCATTGGTAATTAAATTAGTATAATTAGCCCCAAGCTCATTTAACATTTCAAATGCCTTTACCTCATTTATATCGCCATCTGCAACGATTCCTAGAACATTAATATTTTTATTTTCCTCATAGATTTCCTGTAAAATTGGAATTTCCTCTACGCAAGGACCACAGAAAGTTCCCCATATATTTACTAGAGTATATTCTTTCTCTTCAAAAATGCTATTACTAACTAGATTATCATCCATATCCTTAAGCTCAAAATCAACTACAGATTCTATCTCGCCCCAAAAATCCGCTTTACTAACTTCATCTTTAGAATCATTTCCAGAATTTTGTTGACAGCCTGATAAAATAACTATACTCAAAACTAATATAAATAATACTACAACTTTTTTCATTTATCCTCCTAAAAACATATTTATAAATTTCTAAATTATTTTAACTCTAGGTCTGAGATTTTATTCAAAATATCTTTATAAAAATCTCGCTGTGATAAATTATCTTTTTCTAATTCAGCTACAATAATCCCATCTTTTATAAAAAGTATACGTCTACAATAACTTGCTGAATATGGGTCATGTGTAACCATCATTATCGTAGCATTTTCATTCTTATTTAGATTAGAAAAACACTCCATAAGATCTTTAGTTGATTTTGAATCAAGTGATCCTGTTGGCTCATCTGCAAGAATCAATTTAGGATTTGTAATAAGCGCCCTCGCTGCGGCTGCTCTTTGTTTTTGCCCTCCAGAAACTTCATATGGATATTTATCTAAAACATCTCTTATATTTAGCTTTTCAGCAATCTCATATAAAGATTTTTCCAGTTTTCTTACTTTTTCATTATGAAATGTAAGCGGTAACAAAATATTGTCTCTTAATGTAATCGTATCTAATAGATTAAAATCTTGAAATACAAATCCAAGTTCAGTTCTTCTAAACTCATTGGTTTCACTTTCTTTTAATCTCGATATATCTTTCCCGCAGATTCTCACAGCTCCTTCAGTAGCACGATCTATAGTTGCTAGTATATTCAAAAGAGTACTTTTCCCTGAACCCGACGGCCCCATAACTCCTACAAATTCACCATTTTTTATATTAAAATTTACTCCATTAAGGGCTTTATACTTATTTTTTTTTGATATATAGTCCTTTTTCAAATCATTAACTTCTACAACAAATTCCATAAAATCCTCCAATCTATAACAGTTTCTAATTTTCAGTTACAATTCTTACATATGAATTTACAGTTAATACGTAATATAAGAAATATATAAGCATATACGCCATTATGCTTGTCGTTATAGGTACAAATATGCTAAGTTCTGTGATTGAGCTTAAAAAAATAAGAGCTATAACAGTGTGCAAAACCCCAATAAGTACTGGTAATACAAATATTGATATTACTTGTTTTTTAATTGAAATTTTAACATCTTTACTAGAAAATCCAATCTTATTTAATATCTGATATCGCTTCTTGTCATCAGTCGCTTCTGACAGTTGCTTGAAATATAGAATGCTTGCTGTGGAGCTTAAAAATACAAATCCTACAAAAATTCCTACAAACAATAGCATTGAAGTAAATATTAATACCGAATTCATCTCCTGAGAATAGCTCAGCCTTGAATCTTCTGGTAGAGCCTTTATCAATGCTTTTGTAAGTTTATTTGCGGCTATTTCATTTGTAACCTTATAGGCATTAATGTGAATTTTGTTCTTTTGCCTATCTTGATATTTTTTATAAACCTCATCTTTTACAAGAAATATTGGATTAGATTTCATTTCATTTAACGGTGCTATTTCACTTATTTCTTTAACTTCAAATTCAGTATTAAACCCTTCCAAACCTACCGTAATATCTTTTATTTCATCTAAATTTACATCCCTGCTGTAATACTCTAAAAGTATAGCATCCCTATCCTTAACTAGTTTTGATTCATAACTTAACCCTTTACTCTCTAATGCTTTTTTATATTCACTCTCTGATATTAAATACAATTTGTCTTTACCATTGGATATATCATTCTTAGATATAAGCTCAGCTTCACTAATTTCTATTTTTTGATGACTAATAATTTTATGTTCCGGATAACTATTTATTATTTCTTCAATTGTTCCATCCAAGCTATCATCATTACTTATATAGCTATATGAAAAAGGAGATGTCAATTCTTTAATTTCTCTCATATTATAATCCAAACTATATGTCATACTTATTGCAGTAAGTGCTACCGCATTAGTAAGTGCTATTACTGACAGCAATCTTTTGTTAGACTTTATTCTATATAAAAAACTTGAAATGCTTATTAGATTGTCGCCTCTATAGTATAATTTTTTATTCGATTTCAACTTATTTCCAACAAAGCTTAAAAATGTATCGAAGAACATAAACGTTGCTATAAGTGATGCAAAAAATGCAAGAGGTACACTAATATAAAATGTATTGCTGTCTTTTATATTAATAACAGCCCATAATTCTATTAGAATCAATACTATCGTAATTATTGCCCCTACTATATTTTTACTTTTACTTCCTGTTCCTATATTTTCAGTAGCTTTATCAGCATTGAATAAATCTATAAGCTTAAATTTATATATAGTAAAACTAGTATATATGCCGCTTACAAAAAATAATATTACAAATGTCCAAAACGTATTAACAACTGCATATATCGGTAGTTCAAATCCAAAATTTAAAGACGCTCCTAAAATAGTAATTAATATTTCCATCAATATTTTTGACAATAAAATCCCTAAAATAATTCCTGAAATAGTGGCAAATAATCCTAATGAAATATTTTCAAAAAACAATAGTTTTGATATATCAATTTTCTTCATTCCCAAAAGAGAATAAAGTCCAATTTCCTTCTTTCTTTTTCTTATAAAAAAACTACTGAAATACCCAATAAAAATTACTGAAAATATTAGGATGACAAATGATGCTCCTTTAAATAACAATAATAATCTGCCATCCTCTTTTAAAAACCCACCTATATTCTTATTAAACCAAATACTTTGAAATGAAAAATATATTGCTATATTAAATATTGAAGCCATAAAATAAAGTAAATAATGCTGTATATTCATCTTTATATTTTTTTTCGCCAGTTTAAATATCATATTGTCCTCCTTAATTTATCTTATGATCTATTTTAACAGTTTTAATATTTCTTTGATATCTTATAACCTTTCATATTCATTACATTTTTGTAATATTATGATATATTCCCAAATTTTAATTCACATAAAAAACGAAAACCTTTATAATGTAGTAAGATAGGAGAATAATATGGAAAATATACTTAAGCTTGATAAAATAGAAAAATATTATGGAAATAAAGGTACCTTAACCAAAGTTTTAAACAATATAAGCTTCAGTGTATCTAAAGGGGAATTTATTGGGATAATGGGACCTTCTGGAAGTGGAAAAACCACTCTCTTGAATTGTATTTCAACAATAGATAGTGTAAGTGCAGGAAAAATATTGCTTAATGGTGCTGACATAACTAGGCTTAAATCTCACGAGCTTGAAAGTTTTAGAAGAAATAAACTAGGATTTATATTTCAAGATTTTAATTTGCTCGACACAATAAGCATCTATGAAAATATTGCCCTTCCACTTTCAATAAACAAAGTTCCTCATTCTGTAATGGATGAAAAAGTTAAACACATTGCAGCTTACCTTAATATATCTCATATTTTAAACAAATATCCTTATCAGGTATCTGGCGGTGAAAAACAGCGTACTGCATCTGCACGAGCTATTATAACTTCTCCAGAACTTATCTTAGCGGATGAACCCACAGGTGCTCTTGATTCTAAATCTTCTAGAATATTACTTGAAACGCTAAGCAAAATGAATCACGAATTAAATGCTACAATCCTTATGGTGACTCATGATGCTTTTACGGCAAGTTATACAGATAGAATATTGATTTTAAAAGATGGCGAAATTTTCACTGAAATAATAAGAGGAAATGATAGCAGAAAAGAATTTTTTTCTAAAATAATAGAGATTGTAACGCTTCTTGGTGGGGAGGATAATTATGTATAAAATATTAGTCATTGAAGATGATTTAGATATAAGAGAAGAGCTTTGTAGCTTCTTGCAAAAATACGGCTATGAAGTAACTGCCCCCACAGATTTCCAAAATATTATTAATATTATCCAGAAAGAAGATGCTAATCTCATAATTTTAGATATAAATCTTCCTGCCTTTGATGGCTATTATATATGCAGAGAACTTAGAAAAACTTCAAATATTCCCATAATTATAGTGACAAGTAGAGATAGTGAACTGGATGAACTAATGAGCATGAACATAGGTGCCGATGACTTTATTACCAAACCATACAATACTCAAATTTTATTAGCTAGAATAAACTCAATTTTAAAAAGAAGTTATGGTAATTTTCAAGAAGTTTTGGTCCATAATGGGATTTCATTAAATCTTTCTAATGCTACCTTATCCTTTGAAAACAATGCCATTGAACTTACAAAAAATGAAATTAAAATTCTGGCATTTTTACTAAAAAATAAAGGCAGTATTGTCTCTAGGGATTCACTTATGGAATACCTTTGGAACTCAGATTATTTTGTTGACGATAGTACTTTAACCGTTAATATAACTAGATTAAGAAAAAAATTAGAGGATATAGGAATAAGTGACCTCATAAAAACTAAGCGAGGATTGGGGTATATTATATTATGAAACTTATAGATATATTTAAATCAAAGGCAAATTATTTGTATATAAATATAGTTATATTTTTTATACTTTGCATTTTTTTTAAAATGTTAAATATGCCCTATATATTTTTATTTATAGTTTTTTTTATATGGTTTACTCCCCTTATCGGCTACATGCTTATTGAATCCTTAAAATTAAAAAAGTATTTCAACAAGGTAGAACACTTGTTGGAAGAACTTGATAAAAAATATCTTTTTCCTGAAGTTCTTGAAAAGCCAAATCTTATTGAAGGCGAATTTCTGAACGAAATAATGGCTATTGTAGGCCGTGATATGTATGAAAATATCAAATACTATAAAGATGAACAACTAGAATATAGAGAATATATAGAAAGCTGGGTACACGAAATAAAAACCCCGATAGCTTCTATAAAAATGATTTCCGAAAACCATCAAAACGAATATATCTCTAAAATAAATTCTCAAGTCGATAAGATAGAAAACTTTATAGAACAAGCCCTATATTATGCTCGTAGTAATGATGTTGAAAAAGATTATATCGTTAAAAAAATGAAACTTTATGACTCTGTAGTAAAAATAATAAAAAAGAATTCGAAAGATTTCATTTCAAAAAAAATAAAATTAGAACTTGAGGATTTTTCTGATACTGAAATTTATAGCGATACTAAATGGATTGAATTTATAATAAATCAACTTATTCAAAACGCTATAAAATATTCTAAAGGTGATAATTCTAAAATTTCAATTACACTTGAAACTTATTCTAACTCAGTAGTTCTTCTAATATCAGATAATGGAATCGGAATTTCCCAAAAAGATATATCAAGAGTATTTGAAAAAGGCTTTACTGGTGAAAATGGTCGTATTTTAGGAAGTTCTACAGGAATAGGTCTTTATCTTTGTAAAAAGTTGAGTCTAAAACTTGGAATAGGCCTTGAGCTTACATCTGAAAAAAACATAGGCACTGCAGTTAAATTAATTTTTCCAGTTAACTCCTTTGTTAGATTTAATTAAAAAACTTTGGTGAAATCCTATATCAAGGATATTCCCCAAAGTTTTATCTTTACAAAAAAATGTAGTTTTACACATTACCTAATAAAACTCGTTTTAGATATTTCCTTGCAATTTTCTCAGATTCTATCATAATACCTATATCTGTAGCTGGAGCATCCATCAAATACTTAGGAAAATATCTGGATATGTGAAGCGGTATATATGGATCTATTTCTGATATAAATTTTGCTATTTCCTCAACTTCTTCTACTTTATCATTTTCTCCAGTCACTAGTAAGGTAGTTACCTCAACATGACAATGATTTGAAGCTATTTTTATACTATCTAACACTGGAGGTAAAGTGCCTCCACATATCTGTCTGTAATAGTTGTCATTCCAGCTCTTTAAGTCAATATTCATGGCATCTATATATGGTAATAGTGCTTCAAGCGGTTCCTTGTTTAAATATCCATTAGTTACTAATACCACCGAAATATTCTCGTCGTACGCTTTTATATATTTTGCACAATCATAGACATATTCATACCATATGCTTGGCTCATTGTAAGTAAAGGCTATACCAATATTATTCTCTGTCTCTAATATTAATTTCAAAAGCTCTTCTTTGGAAACAAATTTACTACTTGCTTGAAATTGAGATATCTTGTAATTTTGACAAAACTTGCAGGTAAAATTACATCCATAGCTTCCAATAGATAAAATTTTACTCCCCTGTTTAAAATATCTTAGAGGCTTTTTTTCAATAGGGTCAAGCGCTATTGAGGTTATCTCTCCATAATTTATTGTATAAAGTTTTCCATCTTCGTTAACTCTTACTTTACACCGTCCAGAATTTCCATTTGAAATAGTGCAGCTATGAGGACACAAGAGGCAGTGTATTTTATCTCCAATGTTTTCATAATATAATGCTTCTTTTTTCATGTTTACTACCTCTTATTTATATCTTTCAACTTCAAACTTTAATATATCATACTCCTCGTCAGGCATAATTCCTGCTTTTTTTAGTGCTATCGAAAGCTGTTCTTCCACAGTATTAACCCCTTCTAGATTAGGAAGAAGCACACCTTTTCTATTGTCTTTTATAACTATAACCCCATATTTTAGTGGGTTTAATTCCTGTCTTTGCGTTATCTGAGGCTCAGTTAAAACATCTACCGAAAATGCTACATCAAAGAGTTCTTCTTCCGATATTTTATAAAACCTTGGATCATGAGTTCCTGCTTCGATTGCATTATATATTATTTCCTCTACAATATTTTCTCTTGTAGGAAGAATTGTACCGATACACCCTCTAAGTTCCCCTTTTTTCTTAATTGATACAAATACTCCTCTTCTACTATTTTTCATTTCTTCCGTGATGTATTCTGGATAGACTTCGACTTTATCACCTGTTTTTATATAACTTGTAAGACTTTCCCTTGCAAGCCTTACATATGGATTTTCATTTTTTATTCTTTCATTATAAGAATTTATACGAAATTGATTTAATTTATCTATTTTGGTTTCTGATTCTTGCTTTATTTCAAATTTTACAACACCATATCCTACTCCAAAGTTCCCTTGATAACTTAAAACTTTTCCTTCAAATGACTTTTTATCCAAAGCTCCTAAAAGAATTATCACAGATTTCCTTCCACATTCACCGGCATTTACAACTATATTTTCATCCATATTTATCGCAGCTACCGCATCTCCTTTTTCAAGATTTTCTAAAAACGCTTTATCAAAAATCTCTCCAAATTCACTATATCTATAAGGCCCCCGGTCTTTTAATTTATGCGATAAATCGCCACTTGCTATAAAAACAGCCTTTCTACCAAGCGATTCTATAGCTTCATTTATCTTAATTCCAAATCTATATAGCTCAATATCACTAAGTGGAGCATAGGTAATATGCAAGAGTTTGTAATTTTTATATTTTTGATTTATAAAATATAGTGGAACCATTGCTCCATGATCTAAGTGAAGCTTTGAATTATATCTGCTTAATAAATTATTCGATGCTTTTACTACAGATATTTCGTCATTATGCGCCCTATAATATATTTCGTCTGCAAGACTAATATCTATATCAAGCTTCATAGATATGTCTTTATGTCCAAAGATTTCTAAATCGCCTTCAATAAACTCTTCATAAGCTATTGCAACTGCATCTTCAAACATCAATCCATGTGGCGTAATTATAACTATAACTTCTGGCTCTATATTTGATATTTCATCCGCAATTTTCGTCATACTTTCTATTGTATCAGTAACTTCTTTTTCCGCACCTCTTCCTATTTCAGGCAGTAGTATCGGAGGGTGGGGCATTAAATACACTCCTTGTATACTCATAAAAGGCCTCCTTATTTAATCTTTAGATTCTATATACCCAAAATGTTTTAATATAAATAAAAACAGAGCTTCCTCAAGAACAATGTCTTAAGAAAACCCTGCAAATTTAATAACAAATATAACTTCTAACTTATTTTATCATATTTTTAAATACATCTTTTATACTATTTAAAAGCTCATCGTCATTATATATATCTAACGAAGTGTAGGTAAGTGCCATTATTGATTTTAATAATTTTTCTTTTGCCTCAAAACTATTGGCCCAATCTAAAAATGCTTCTTCGTGTACCCTAGCTACGCCTTCTGCAATTCCTACATTTCCATAAAAAGTAGGGGATTTGTAACTGACATTTCCAATATCTGTAGATCCTGGAACTTCTGATTCCTCACATATATCATCAAAACCAGCTTCTATCATATTATTTTTCATGAGTTCCACTAAAACTGGATTTAGCACTAGATCGTCATAGCTATTTTCAAACTTTACTACTTCTAAAGTAGCTCCAGTCATAATAGAAGCTCCTAATGCACAGTTTCTAATCTTTTCCGAAACTATATCTAAATATTTTCTTTTAGCTGCTCTTACATGGAATCTGCATGAAGCTTTAGGTGTTATGATGTTTGGAGCTTCTCCTCCTGAATTTATTATACCTGAAATTCTAACATCATCTCTAAGTTGCTGTCTAATAGCATTTATTCCTGTAAAAGTCAGTGTAACTGCATCCAAAGCATTTATGCCCTCATGTGGATAAGCAGCCGAATGACTAGATTTCCCAGTGAACCTAAACTCCCATGAATCCATTGCTAATGCTCTTGCTTTTAAATTTGTATTCTCATAAAGATGCATTTGAAAAACTGAATCAATATCATCAAACGCCCCTCTTTCCGATAAATCAATCTTTCGTCCTGTAGTCTCTTCAGCTGGAGTTCCTATTACTACAATTTTTCCTTTAAAATTATTTTTAAGCTTAGAAAGTACGAGAGCTGTACCTGTTGAAACTGCTGATATCCAATTATGACCACATGCATGAGCAAGCTTCCCATCAGCCCCATATCCTGGAAGCGCATCGTATTCTGCTAAAAACGCGAGAGCCGCCCCCTCATCTCCATATTCTGCTCTAAATGCTGTAGAAATTCCCATATATGGATATGTAATTTTAAAACCATATCTTTTTAAAATATCGGTTAAATATAGTGATGATAAGTATTCTTCATCGCCTGCTTCTGGATGATTGAATATAAAATCACTTATATCCTCTATTTCAGTTTTTAATTCATCTAAGGCATTTTTCACTAGATTTTTATATTGATTCATAAGCTTCCTCCGTAAAATAGTTAAAAAAATTGTATTAATTTAATATTTTTCATTTTAAGAAAACCAAATATTAATAAGAAATCCTATAAAAATAGACCATTTGACCCAATTTATACGTTTTGCATATTCCAAATATTTTTTGTTAACTTCAGATTTTTTGCTAAATCTCTTTTGAATATACTCAACCAGTATAAGTAAAATAGCAATTGCAATTTGTTTATAAAGCTTAAATAGTTCTTTTCTTTCGACTTCCTCTTCGAATATAGTGCTTTTTAATTTATATTCCGCTCTTTCTGGGTAAATCTCATAAGAATCTTCTGTTTTAGTTTCAAAATTATCTAAAGTATACCCATATCTATACAAATCTAAATCATTACTTGAATTTAAAATAATCTTATTCCCATTTATTTCTTTTTCAAGTGACTCTAAGCTTATCCATTGTTCCCCTATAACTTGGCCATTATTGTACTCTATAAATGAAATATACACATTTTTTAAATTATTGTTAGATTTATTTTTAACATTAACTATATAAGTATTTTTTTCATTTGACGCCTTCTGTTTATATGAGTCTATATCTAATACATCAACTGATGAATTAAGCTTATTTAAAACATCTTCAGATTTTCCATCAAAAACCATGTAATCTAGAACCGTAGACTCCTCTGAATTCAATTTTCGTTTTAAGTAATTATTACTATTATCCATATAATAAACTTCATCTACTTTCAGAGGCGATTTCTCTGATACATCTTCATGCTGAGTGCTTAATATAGCAATTTCTCCTGCCTTAAGACGACTTAAAGTATATGCCATCCCCAAATAATGACCACTCTTATTTGTTTCCTGAGTCTCTAAACTTATAAATATATCATATAGTGTTTCTTTTGAAATATTTCTTATTTTTATTTGAGAGTATTTCGAACTATCATCTTTTTTTATATATTCATCTGAAGTTTTTATCTCTTCGTAATTAACATAAAATGGCGTACTTATCTCAATTTTAGGGCTTTTATCTACTTTTTCAGACTGTTCTTTCACTTCACCTATTTCTTTAAACTGATTTTTTGCTTCATGCGATATATTGCTTGTAAAAAAAATTACTATAACTGTTAAAAAACTCATAAATATTATGGCTAATAAAACCTTATTTTTTGCTAATATATCACTCCATTTTTCTTTAAACTTATCCACTTAATCCCCCAAATCTCCTAGCTGTAATAATTACATTTTTCTTTTCTGCATCCATGGGGATGTCTTTGGCTGTCCTTACACATAATATTAGCTTCAGCTTCTACTTCGATTCCAATATAATCATATGATTTTTCACAAGCTACTTTAAGTGCTGTGTATACGAAATTTTTACAGCAGCAAGGTCCTGCTTGATATGCGATAGCTTTAATTATATCTGCAACCACATGCATAGTACATGATGTCTCCTTATCTTTTGGACAAGCCGCACCCAGTATAACACTATATACAGCGCCTACTGCTGGCGCTATTCCACATACTCCTGTAAGCCCACAATAAGCTCCAATTGCTTGTTTTTGAGTTCTGTTCACAGCTTCTTGAAGCTGCTCTTTACTTATATCTAAACCACTATTTTTTAATGCCATCATGAATGCCCCTGCTGCAACCCATGCATGTTCGCAGCCAAGCATTGGAAGTTCAAGATTTTCTATAAGACTTTCAGCTATTATAAATGGATTTTTTTCCTTATAATCCCATATTTTGTCTATTAAAATTTCCCTAGTTTTTCTCCCATGACATGCCTCACATATATAGTGTCCATTTGGACAATTTACATATCCCATATCCACACTTCCACATTCGAAACATTTAAATTCCTGTGCTATTTCAAAATAATCCAATTTGCCCCCACATACAGTGCAATTTTCTTTTACGTCCTCCTGCTCTCCAGCAGTTTCTCCATGAGGCATTCAGCATCCACTTTGATTATATAAATATTTCATATGATTCCTCTCTTTTTAATTATCTATAATATTGTTAAACAATCGTTCTAGAGCTTCCTTTAATTTTTCATTTTCAAAGTTAGAATAGTTTATAACTATTTTACCAGAAATATCGTCCCTTTTTCCATAATAATACTCAGAAAGACAAGATATTATTATCCCATTTTCTGCTGCTGAATTTATAATTTCATAATCTGACAGCACAGTATCCACATCTACTATAAAATGCAGCCCTGAGCTAGATTCCATAATATCTATTTTTGAAGAAAAGTGACTATTTTTAAGCTCATCCAAAATCAATTTTCTTTGAAGCTTATAAAAATTTCTCATACGATTTATATGTCTTTCAAAATATCCCCTATTTATAAATCTTGCAAGCGTATGCTGCTCAAAACTTGAAACTGCACATGAATAAAATCCGATTTTTTGTCTATAACTTTCTAACAAATGTATAGGAAGTATCATGTAGCTTATACGAATCGTAGGCGCTATGGTCTTTGAAAAAGTATTCATATATATAACTTTTTCTCCTGTATCTATACTCTGAAGTGTACTTATCGGTCTTCCTACGAAACGAAATTCACTATCATACTCATCTTCTATTATGTATCTATCATCTTTCTCATTTGCCCACTTTAGAATATCCTGTCTTCGCTTTATAGGCATTACTACACCTGTTGGAAAATGATGAGAAGGTGAAATATGAACAATATTTGCATTGCTCCTTTCCAGTTTAGATATGTCAATCCCATCTTCATCTATGTCTATATACTCACATTTAACCTCATTTGCTGTATATATCTGGGCTATTTTGGGATATCCAGGATTTTCTACTGCAAATATACTGTCTTTTCCAAAAAACTGAATTAGCATATTATATAACTGCTCAGTTCCCGCCCCAACTATTATCTGGTCTGCAATTACATCTATCCCTGTAAATCTATATAAATACTGCGCAATTTCTTCTCTAAGCTCTATTATCCCATTAAACGGCATTGGATTTAAAAGCTGAGTATTTTTGTCCGTAAGTACTTCTCTTGTAACTTTTGACCATATAGAAAATGGGAATTTACTTTCATTTACATTGTTAGTTTTAAAATCCATAAAACTACTTTTATTTTTCTCTATAAAATTTAAATTTTTATTATGTACTTTTTTACCTGGCATACTATTTTGTACTTCACTTACATAGTATCCGCTTTTTTCCACCGAATAAATATAACCTTCGACCGCAAGCTGAGTATAAGCATTTTCAACAGTTACAACACTTATATTCAAGTGACTTGCAAGACTTCGCTTAGATGGAAGTTTATCCTGCTTTTTTATTTTCCCACTTAAAATATCAGTTCGTATACTCCTATATAAAAATTCATATAAAGTATATTCTCCCCTTTGGTTCATGTCATAAGTAAGCATAGTTTCTCCAATCTGGTATTATCATTTAATATTAAAATGGTTATTTAAATAATACCAATTTAATTATAATATATATTCAAATAAATTACAAATCCAAGGAGATAATAGATATGAAAAATGAAAGATTTGAATTAAACAAAAACTTAGCTCAAATGCTAAAAGGCGGCGTAATTATGGATGTAACTACTCCAGAACAGGCAAAAATAGCTGAAGCTGCAGGTGCATGTGCAGTTATGGCGCTTGAGCGTATCCCAGCTGACATAAGAATGGCTGGCGGAGTTTCTCGTATGAGTGATCCTAACATGATTAAAGGAATCCAAGATGTCGTTTCTATCCCCGTAATGGCAAAATGCCGTATAGGTCATTTTGTTGAAGCTCAGATTCTAGAAGCAATCGAAATAGATTACATAGACGAAAGTGAAGTGCTTTCTCCAGCTGATGATAAATACCATATAAACAAACTTAAATTTAATGTGCCCTTTGTATGTGGGGCTAAAGATTTAGGAGAAGCTTTAAGAAGAATAAATGAAGGTGCTTCAATGATTCGTACAAAGGGAGAACCTGGAACTGGAGATATTGTACAAGCTGTTCGTCATATGAGAATGATTCAAAGAGATATTAAACGTATTGCTTCAATGAATGAAGATGAGCTTTTTGATGTAGCAAAAGAACTTCAGGTTCCGTATGATTTAATAATGTATGTTCATGAAAACGGAAAACTTCCAGTTGTAAACTTTGCAGCAGGCGGAGTTGCAACTCCAGCAGATGCTGCCCTTATGATGCAGCTTGGCGCTGAAGGCGTATTCGTAGGTTCAGGTATATTTAAATCTGGAGATCCTGCAAAACGTGCAGCTGCTATAGTTAAGGCGGTTACTAACTTTAATGATTCTAAGCTTATCGCTGAACTTTCATCAGACTTAGGAGAAGCTATGGTTGGTATAAATGAGCAAGAGATTGAACTGCTTATGGCAGAAAGAGGAAAGTAATATGAATATTGGTATTCTTGCACTTCAAGGTGCCTTTATAGAACATAAAAAAATGTTGGATAAGCTTGGAATAAATAGTTTTGAAATACGAAAACTTAGTGATTTGGATCAAAAACTAGATGGGCTTATTATTCCGGGAGGAGAAAGTACCGTTATGGGAAAACTGCTTCACGAACTAGGGCTTTTCGAACCTATAAGAAAACTTATTTTAGAGGGACTACCTGTATTTGGAACTTGTGCAGGACTCGTACTTCTTTCTAAATCTATTTTAAATGATGAAACTTCTCATTTGGCTACAATGGATATAGTATGTAAACGTAATGCATATGGAAGACAACTTGGAAGTTTTGATACAATAGAAAATTTTAAAGGAATCGGTGAAATTCCAATGAGATTTATAAGGGCGCCCTATATATATTCTGCTGGAAATGATGTAGATATATTAGCAGTTGTCGATGATAAAATAGTTGCTGCAAGACAAAATAATCAGCTTGTTACTGCATTTCATCCAGAGCTTACAGATGATACATTAGTCCACGAATATTTTGCAAAAATGGTAAATCTTTCCATAAATTAATCCATACAAAGTCATGTCGTATATAAATATTCGACATGACTTTGTGTTTATACTATTTTAAGCCATTATTTTAATTCATTTAAATTGCTTATAAATGGGTATAAGATACATATCTTTAAGTATATCTATAGGATGGATGGTACAGATATGAAAATATATAAACAGTTTCAATTTAAACTATTTTTACTCCAAACCGTACTAATAGTTTCTATATTAGCTCTATTTGCTTGGATAAGTCTTAATAGGATGATTGCTTATACCCAATATGATCTTGAAAATAAATTAAATTCATATCGAATAAATTTAGAAGAGAAAATAGCATTAAATTTAGATAATGTTGAAAATGCCATGTCTTTTCTTCTTAGTTCAACTGAGTTAAAACAAAATAATCTTCAAAATTTTGATGACCTTGCACAAAATATAATTACTAATACTCCAATAATAACACAAATATATATAATGGATAGCCGTGGTATGCAGGTGTATAAATCTTCATTTAAAGATACTCTTGGCGATAGATCTGATAGAGATTATTTTCAAAAAGCTATAAAGGGACAAAAATACTTTTCAGATGTCATTGTATCTAGAAGTACAAAGGAATCAATAGTTGTATATGCTATTCCAATAAAATTCAATAATACTATTACAGGAGTATTAGGATGTAGTGTAAACCTTGAATTCTTAAGTAAGAATTTATCTTATTCAAAAAATAGTATTTCCGTATCAGAAGATATGTATGGTTTTGTAGTAGATCGTGAAGGTACCGTAATAGCTCACCCTAATAAATATTTTGTAGATGAAATGCTTAATGTCAAGTATCTAAATCCTGTTAAAGAAGCCTTAAGTGGTCATATCGGTATCGGCAATTATATATTTGAAAACACAAAAAAAATAGTTTCATTTGGGAAATTGCAGCGGACAGGTTGGGGAGTTTTTATACAAATTCCTGAAAAAACTGCATTTGCTGGAATTGATATTCTAAAAAAGTTAAACTTTACTTTACTTATAGGTTTTATAGTAGTAGCAATATTCACTTCATATTTTGTATCTAAATATATGAAAAAACCTATTTCTAATATCCTAAATATGATATCTCAATTGGAAAATCAAAGAAGTATATCAAAAGAATCTACAAGAGATGATGAGTTTGGAATAATTGAAAACTCATTTATATCTATGGCTAATACGATAATAGAAGATCAAAACCAATTAGAGCTCAGAATAAAACAACGAACTGAAGAACTTACTCAAACCATGAACGAGCTTATGGATGCTCAAAATAAAATAATGCTTACTGAAAAAATGAATTCTTTAAATAAGTTTATATCTAACCTTGCACACGAAATTAATACCCCATTAGGAAATGCTATATCTTCTGTAACATTTGCCGATGATACCTTATCTAATTTAATAGAATTAATTGAAAGTAGTAAATTAAACAAAGATACATTTATAGATAAATTGTCTATCATTTCAGATTCAGTTGACATAATAAAAGACCAAGTTGTAAAATCAAAGGATTTAGTCCATATAATAACAACGCTAAATACCAATGACTATTCTACTAAAAATGAGCTTCCATGTGCTAAATTAAAATCATATCTAGAACAATATAAGTTTGATTTAATTACAATTTTTGGAGATGCCAATCATATATTAAACTTAGAAATTAAATTACCTGAAAATTTTAGTATTATATATCCTGAAAAACTGCTTCAAATCCTTAAACTTTTGGTTAAAAATTCTACAGAACATGCATTCCCTAAAGACTTTAATGGCATTATAAATATTGAAATAAAAAAAGATTTGGACAATATATATATATCGTATTCAAATAATGGCAATAAAATTCCAGAGGACTATATAAATCATATATTCGAACCTTTTTTCAAAGGAAATATGGGTAGTTCAGGAAGAGGCCTTGGGCTTACAATCATATATGCTCTTGTTGTACAATTCTTTGAAGGCGAAATCTCTTGTAAAAATTTGGATGAAGGCGGCGTCGAATTTAAAATAATACTACCTGTAGAAAATCTAAATAATTCCTGCGAAATATAACAAAAGAAGGATATTCTCCTAAATAAATATTAAGAGTATATCCTTCTTATTCTGTGAGACTATCGCTTATTCCCCGACAGCCCATTTATTAATTTTCACTTCTTCTTTTGTATAATTTTTCCTCAATTACTTATCCATTAATATGAAGTTTCCTACTAACTGATTTAAATTATCTGCTTGAGCTGATAACTGTTCGCTAGATGCTGCACTTTCTTCAGCTGTTGCTGAATTGCTGTGAACTACGGAAGATATTTGATCTATACCAATTTGAACCTGCGCAATGGAATCTGATTGAGATACAATACTTTGAGAAATCATGTCTATAGATTGAGCCACATCCTGTGCATCATTAACTATTGATTCCATTATATCTCCTGTTTCATTTGCTATTCTACTTCCATTATCAACTGAAGATATCGAATTTTCTATAAGAATAGTTGTATTTTTAGCTGCTTCAGCACTCTTTATAGCAAGATTTCTAACTTCATCTGCTACTACTGCAAATCCCTTACCTGCGCTACCCGCTCTAGCTGCTTCAACTGCTGCATTAAGTGCAAGTATATTAGTTTGGAATGCAATATCTTGGATAGTTTTTATTATCTTACTTATTTCATTAGAGCTTCCGCTTATTTCACCCATTGCAACTAGCATATCTTGCATTTTTGAATTACATTTTTGAATGTCAGCTTCTACTGATGTAACTTTATCTTTTGCATCGATTGAATTTTTAGCACTATCTTGTACTTTTTGAGATATATCATCTATTGTAGCTACAAGTTCTTCAACTGAACTAGATTGTTCTGTAGCCCCCTGTGCTAAAGCCTGTGCTCCAGATGCTACTTGATCAGAACCGCTTGCAACCTGATTTGCACTTGTGTTTATTTGGCTTAGTGTATCATTTAAAGAATATATTATATTATTTACAGACTCTCCAAGCTCTTCAAAATCTCCACTAAATTCTTGTGTTATTGTATGTGTAAGATCCCCATTAGCTGCATTTGACAAACAATACGAAGTTTCTTGAATTGCCCCTTTAAGTTTTTCTATAGTTACTGCAAGGTCATTTAACAGTTCTTCTGTCTCATCGCCTGAATCAGTTGTAGGTACTGGTGATTTTAAATCTCCATCTGCCAAAAGATTAAGCCTTCCTGCACAATCTAATATTGGTTTTGAAATAGATGTAGAAAATCTTTGAGATATAAATATCCCTACTCCAATAAACGCTGCCAATATTAAAACTACTAAATATATCGCTCTTCTAAATCCTGCTAAAAATTCATTTTCAGTGGTTGATAATGCTATGCTCCATCCATCTGTATCTGGAACAGGAGAATATGCAACTACTTTTTTAAGTCCATTGTATGTGTATTTTCCAAATCCATTTTCTCCAGAAACCATAGCACTTTCAATTTCTGCAAGTGCTTTAAGTGAAGAATCTTCCTTTGCCTGTTCTATAGTATTTTCAACTCCTACAACCTCTGGATTTTCATGTGCAATAGTAAGTCCATTCTTATTTATTATATATGAAGATCCAGTGCTTCCAACCTTCATATTTCCCATCTCTATGTTTAAAAATTCTTCATTTGGTACAAAGTAAACCACCCCTACAGCCTTCGAATCTGGAATTCCATTTTCCCAAATAGGCGCTGACACTATCATCGTCATCTTTCCAGTAACCTTACTCACAACAGGATCTGAAGCAAAACTTTTTCCACTCATCGCCTGCTGAAAATAAACCCTATCCGAATAATTATTTCCATCAAATATACTATCCCCATTTGCCTCAAGTATATTTCCTCTAACAAATCCATACGCTTTTGCTCTTGAATCAATTATAGCTTGTTTTTCTTCCTTTGAAACCGTCTTATCTGAAAGTTTTGATATTGTGCCTATTTCATATGCTATATTTCTATAGGACATAAGTTCTTTAGAAATACGCTTTGCTGCAATTTCAGAAGTCTCTATCATAGACATCTTTAATGAAGAAATTGTTGAAGAATAATTTAAAAAAGATGTTATAACCCCCAAAATTAAACTTAGTACTATTATAATGCTTAATATGTTGCTTGTTATTTTGCTCTTTATACTCTTTTTTTGCTTATTAATAGTTCTTTTTGACAAGCTCATAGAGCAATCCTCCCTCGAATATATATTATAAAAAATACCTATCTATTGTTACCCTTATTTTTAACTAAATATTCTTTATATTCAATCATGTCGAACAAAAATATTGTAAAAAAATAAACTGACTAAAATTTAAATAATAAATTTAATCAGTTTTAAAATAGTTTTTTCTCTATAGTGTATTAAATTGTCTCTTTTCATATATTTTATTTCCAACTATAGCAAATAATGCTCCAATTATAACAAACCCAACTCTTTCAATTGCCGTTATCAATATTCCTCCACTTAACGCTACTGATGCTACCGCTGAAATTGTTACTAATATCATTTTATGTTTATAATTATCAAAAAATGAATTTAGATATCCCGCCAAAATAAGTATCAGCATTCTCGAATTTATATCACTAAATACAATAAACATTATCACTACAATTACTGCTCCTATAATTGTTCCTTGCAGTCTCTGAATTATTTTTTTATTAGTGTCCTCTGGATATAATTCTGTAACAGAAAACACTGTATATGCCATCCATCTTCCCTCTGAAAGATTAAAATAGCTAGATAAAAATGCAGCCAATGCAGTAGTTAAACTCAATCTAAGAGCATACCTTAGTCTAATATTTATAGATTCTCTATCTTTAATTGGATCATCATTACAATCTTCATCCGTATCAATAACTTTCTGAACTTTTTCTTTTTTTAAATTTAAAATATAATTTATTATAAGTATAAAAAAAGCGCCAAAAACAAGTGCCCCCATCCTTCTAAAAAAATCCTCTCCATTAACCGGGGTATATAGCATAAATAAATATTGAAGTCCATATGGTATTATTACTTGTTTAGTAAGATTCTTACTGAGTAAAAATCCGATAGCTAACATAGCTATAAAATTAATCAAAAATCCAAGATAAATATTTCCATTTGCAAAAAATGAAAGTATTCCTAAGAATAAACTCATTGATAACAAAAGCCCTAAATTTCTTATAGGTTTTTGAGTTAAATCACTTTTAGATAAAACTAAAGTAGAAATGATTATAGTTACTCCAACCAGCGCATTTTCGGTCCCAAAAAAACTTTTAAATAGCGTTATAGCAATAACAATAACTATGAACATCAATGTGTTAGATTTTACTTTTGATGAAAAATTTTGTACCATTTTTTCTCCTTTTTTATCCTAATTTATCTCCATTTTGAACCCCTTGTTCTGGCTGTATTAGCACCACTCCCTGTTTTGCATATACACCTAACACTAGCACTTCCGATTTAAATCCAGCTACCTTCATAGGCGGAAAATTCACAACTCCCATGACTTGCTTTCCAACTATATCTTCTAATTTATAACACTCCGTAATCTGAGCACTAGACTGCTTTATTCCAATTTCTTCTCCAAAATCAACCCACAGTTTGTAAGCTGGCTTTTTTGCTTTTTCAAAAAATTCTGCCTGTACTATTTGACCTACTCTAATATCTAATTTCAAAAAATCTTCAAAAGTTGCCATATGTATTACTCCTTTTTCAAAAAATATATCTCTTAATTATATTTTACAATATAAACCTTAACTTTAGTACTATTTTTTGTGAAGTACTGCACTTCCAGAAATTGATGTAAATTCATTTTTAAATTGACAATAAACAGTTCCACCTTTTTTTGAATACTGCTTTGAAAAAATTTCATTTTTATTCAATTTTTCTGACCATATAGGTGCTAAACTTATATGGGCAGACCCACACACTTCAATTTCATTAACATTTATTTTGGGACAAAATGTTCTAACTGCAATATCTGAAACTTCACCTTTTGAAGAGGCTATACATACAAATCCTGGAAACTTTTTTAGTTTTTCAAAATCAGGTTTTAGAGATTTGATTTGCTGCTCATTTTCAAAAATAAGAACCAAATCTCTTGATAGATAAGCTTCTATTGGCCTTTCTCCCATTATCGCTATCATTTCATCTGTAACTTCAATTTTTTTACAGACCATACTTTCAAATTCTAGTTCATATCTATTACTATTTTTTCTGATTTCAACATCACTTTTTTCCGTAGCAAAAGTTATCTTATCATATATTCTATTTATAAAATTGTCTACTACAAATGCTGCGGCAAGAGTTGCTTGCCCACATATTTCTAATTCTTTTTTAGGCGTAAAAAATCTTATCTCATAATGATATTTTGATTTTTCAACTATGAATGCGGTTTCTGGAACATTATTTTCTGTCGCTATATTTTGCATAACCGCCGTATCTAAGAAATGTTGTAATATACATACAGCGGCTGTATTACCACTGGAAACTTCTTCTGTAAATGTATTTACTATATAACAATTAAACATTCTTTTCCTCTTTCTGTACTTTTTAAAGCTCTACACAAAATTCAACTCCATCTTTAGTATTTTTTGCATAAATTTTCCCATTATGATTTTCAACTATAGCCTTTGCAATAGAAAGTCCGATATCTATTTATGATTCTATTATCTCAATAATTAGAATTAAATTCCTGACATTTTCTGCTAAAGTTTATCAACATTTTAAGGTATTATTATAAAGCATACTTTCAAATATTATGATAAAATATTAATATCTATATTTATTTATCTATTTAAAAGCTTATTATAAACCACCTTATATCAAAGGAGATATAAAAATGACACAGCTCATACCTAGCATACTAAGAGCAGTAGTATCTACTACTGCAAATGTATTACTTATGATGATATTTTTGCAACCTAAATATTCAAAAAAAGCAACTTTTATTACAATGGCATTCATTCTTGTAGCTGACCTAGGTACTGCTATTTACTGCTATGTAAGTGGTAATCTAACTATGCTTTCCAAAATCGATGTCATCCTCTTTACAGTGCTGTGTTTTGCAGCTAGACCAATGTTTAAAGATAATTTTATGCAATGGTTATTTTCATATTTAACTGTGCAAAATATTAGTGATGCTGTAATTATAATTAGCTTCATGCTCTCTCGATATTTTCCATACCCAATATATACCAACACTTTATTTCGTTTAATTTTATTTGGAATAATTATAACCATCTTTACATTACATATACGTCCATTGTATTGGAAAGTTTTAGAACACTGGACTGAGTATTTTGCAGTTGCACTATTTATTTATATCACCTTTAGCTATTACGTTTTATCTTCAGATGATATTATAAAAACTTTTACAGAACAAAGAATTCCTTTGCTTCTAATCATTTTAATTGGAATAGCTTCATATAGCTCTATTTTCTTATCCCTTAAAAATCTTCAAAGAGAATTTGAAATCAATCAGGAAAATCAAAAAATTCAATCCGAAAAAGAGTATATGCAATTAGCTGCAAACAATATGGCTCAACGCTTAGAACTTATGAATAAAGTCTCTTCTCAAAATATGATATATGCACATGATCGTCGTCATTTTAATAATGTTATTTTAGAACTTTTAGAACAAAAGAAAGATAATGAAGCTATAACTCTATTAAAAAATCAAACTCAAATCGAACCCAAAATGTGTAGGACTTATTGTGAAAATGTTGCTGTAAATGCAGCTATTTGTCATTATGATAACCTCGCCCAGCAAATTGGAATAAATTCAGAAATTTCAATAGATATTCCTGAAGAACTTCCTATTGATTCACTTGAACTTTCAATGGTAATCTCAAATCTTATGGAAAATGCAATAAACGCTTGTAATCCCCCTACTGAAAATCAAACTCCATATATTCGGTTTATATGCAAAAATATTGGAAGATTAATTATGGAAATAGAAAATCCGTGCACTAAAGATATAAAATTTGACGAAAACGGATATCCTATAACAACCAAAAAAGGGCATGGAATTGGCAGTAAAAGTATTATATCATTTGTAAAAAAATACGACGGTGAAATACTTTATACTTTTGAAAATAATATTTTCAGAGTAAGACTTTTAATATAAAAATGAACTTTTAAGTGCAAAACTGAGCTTTTTAAGTGTAAAAATTTATTTTTTCTTTTTTTATGGTATTGTTTTTATGTAAATTATACTATTAATTTAATTGGAGGAAATGACTTATGAAAAGAAAAATAATTTCTGTATTACTAGCATCAAGTATGATATTTTTAAGTTCTGGCTCTTTGTTTAATACAAGTTTTGCAATTAATAACGCTAAGCCTCTTTGGAATTCTAAAGAAGAAAAAAACAAGATTGTGGTTATAAGTGATATCCATCTTGGGATTAAAGATGAATATACAGAAACTCTTAAAAATCGTAATATCTTAATCAATTTTTTAAAAAATTTACAAAACACATCGGATGTAAGGGAATTAGTAATTGCAGGTGATTTTTTGGATGAATGGTTCTTGCCAGTTGATTATCCAAGTTATACAGACCAAAAGCAATTCTATAAAGATGTAATCTCAAATAATAAGGATGTTATTCAAGAATTCAACAATGTTACAAAAAAAGGAATAAAATTAGTATATGTGCCAGGTAACCATGATATGATGCTAGAATATAGCATTTTAAAAGAAGCCATTCCTAAAATTACAATTGCCAGTGAAAAACAAGGCCTTGGAACTTATTATACTGGAGATAGAAATGAAATAGCTATAGAACACGGTCATCGTTATGATGTATTTTCAGCTCCAGACACAGTAACAAACGCAGAGCTATGCAAAAATGATAATACAATGCTTCCAGCAGGATACTTCTATGCTCGTTATGGTGCTACCTGGTTTTTAGAAGGAAGTCCAAAAATAGAAAAAAACCTTCCAGTGGTTACTAATATACCTGACAAAAATAATTCTGATCAATACGGCGCCTATATTTATTATTCTATACTTAAAGATATATCCGAAAGAATTACACCTTCGCCTAAACTTGAGGATAAGATATTCGATATGAAAATAGCAGGATTTAATGATAAATATACTTATCTTGATTTTTATCCAGCTCAGCAAGAAGATAATACAATCACTGCTCCAGTACTATTTAAAAATATTCAAAGAACGTGGAATGAACGCCAAAAACTTAATAATGTTAAAGTAATGAACAGTTTTGTTGAAGCTTCCTCTGGAACTCTGGATTGGGAATATTTTTTCAAACAAGCAAGAATTCAGTATATTGAAAACCCAAAAGAAAATGTTGACATAGTTGTGTTTGGTCATACCCATGTACCTGTATATCAAAATATTGGAAACGGTAAATACTATGTTAATGACGGAACATGGATAGATAATAATACTAACTATCCAGCCGCTACTAGAACTTTTACTGTAATAACTACCGGCAAAAAAGATACTGCATTATTATACACTTATAATGAAGATGGTTCTATTTCAGACATAAGTGCAAGCGTTAGCAAAAAGCCATCAAAATAAATACCTGTTTAATTCAAAAATATCGACATGTAGTAAGTTCGCTACTTGTCGATATTTTTCTGATTTATTTATATTCTTCTCTATATATGAATTATCTCTACTCCACTGAAACTTATAGTTCCTGTTATTATAATCGTATTTGTAGTTATAGGATCACTCATATTTTTTTCATCAACTCCACCAAAAGAAGAACGAGTTTGATCTAAAACTCTCCACGCTTTTGGTAAATAAATTTGAATTCCCGCAAATGAAGCATCTACATTTATTGTTGCACTTTCTCCTTGCATCTGCACCTTATCAAAATAAACCTTCATAGACCCAAGTGAACTTTTTAAATCTGCACGCACAAACATATTTGTATCTACGTATTTTATAAGTGTTCCGAAAGAATTTTCAACTTTCACATATCCATTTTCTCCCATATCTACTTTTTCAAACTTTCCATAGTTCCAGCTTCCATTTCTTCCTCCACTATTTTTTTGTGGAAATATCATTGAAAGTCCTATACTTCCTAGAAGTGCTGCCATAAGAACAGTCCATGGTGTTATAGCTTCTATTCCCAGCTCTCTATCGTACATTATGCATAAAATTGCTATTGGAAATAAAATACCGCTAAATTCCATTTTCACTGTACTTTTTAGTATTACTATCATAAGGAATATTGTAAATAGCATACTAAATACATTTATATCCGGTAAAAATCCAAGCTCACTAAATATAAGGAATATCGCTCCAAATATTAATGAAAATCCCCAAAATAACCTATCATTTCTCATAATTATTTCCTTTCTTCTAACAACCTTAAATTTAGCTGTTTGTAATAGTGTCTTGAAACATATGCTTTTTTGTGAGTGTTTTGAAATTCAATTATGCTAGATGATGTTAAGTTTCTAGAAATCGAATATATCTTATTTATATTCAAAATTGTTGATTTTGAAATTCTTATGAAAGAATTTGGAAGAAGGTCTTCTAGTTCATAAAGTTTGTATTTTACTTTGTAAACGTCATCTTTAGTATGTGCTGTTATTGTATTTTGGTCGGTTTCAAAAAATAGCACATTATCAAGCTCCATGTAGTACTGCGTTTCATCTTTGTAAAATACAATTGGTTCAGTTTTAGCTAAAACTGCTAATATAGCTTCTTCGATTGACTTTACATCCGAATCTAAAACTTTACATCTTATTACAATTTCATTTTCAGTTATACTCTGATCTTCTTCAATCCGTATTTTCATAAATCCCACTCTCCATAGTATAATTATATCAAGTAAAATGAAACTGTAAACTAATATGAGCTAAGAGGTTATTTTAGCATTGTAACAGGTTATTTTTTCCAAGCCGGAAGTTTTGACATCATAGTTTTTGCAGCCTCAGCAGCCGCTTTACTCGTTATTCCCTGAGTTTTTACAATAAAATCTGTCATCGATTCTAGCTTCTCATCATAAGACTGCATACTGCCATCTTCTCTGGCACAATAAATGCAGTAGTCTTTGCTTTCATCTCCCATAGCATATTCATCTTTAGTCTTCATTGGCATTCCACACGCTATACATGTTTTCATAATATACCTCTCTACTTTCTAACTAAATTTAAAAAATGTTCAATAAGCATTTTCCCCTGTCTCTCATAGAATAAACCTTCTCTTCCAAATAAATCACTGTTTAAAAGATAATGATGCACAAGTCCAAGCCATGTGTTAAAAAACATATCTAAAGGCATATTTTTTATAAAATCTGCTTTCATATCTTCTTCAACCACATCCAGTATATGGACCGCTATTGTAGACTGAAGTGCTATAACTGCATTACGTGCACAGTTATTAAGCATCCTACTTTCAAGTATAAGCCTTGTATAAAAATCTTCATACTCACTTATTCCAATAAGGTGAGCTTTTAAAATATCCTCAAGCTTACAGCTATCTAAGCTTAGTTCATGAAGTCTACTTGCTATAATAATTTTAAAAGCCTCAATAACCTCATCAATAAGAATTTCTTTACTTGGAAAATGAGAAAAAATTGTTCCGTGAGATACATTTGCAGCATTTGCAATATCTGATGTCTTAGTGGCAATTATTCCATTTTTTGCAAATTGTATAAATGCTGCTTCAATAATATTACTTTTAGTTTTTTCCTTTTGCAGCTGCCTTTGTGTTTTTTGCATTTCATCGACTCCTAACTCATTGAGTTTGAACTCATTATACTGCCGAATAAATTCAATGTCAATAGTCTAATCTCTATTGAATGTTTTACTTGCAGAAATTACCGCTACAAATATAGTTATCACGCTTGCAAAAAATACCGTTTGAAATCCATACACTATAAAACTTTCATTCCAGCCATCTATAAGAAGACCTCTCATGGACTCAAATATATAGGTTGTAGGATTTAAAACCGCTGCAATTCTAAGCCATTTAGCTTCTATGAGATTAAGGGGAACAAAAGTTGTGCTTAAAAAAATCATTGGAAAAAATATAGTAGTGCTCATCTGTACTGCAAAAGAATTTTTAGTTATAAGCGCTACCGTAACCGCATAACCCGTAAAGGCAAGCCCAAGACCCATTACTAAAATAAAAATCAATAAAAAATCACTTACCACAGATATTTTTACCCCTAAAAACATTGATAGTATAAGTAGTATTATCGATTGTGCCGTCAAATGAAACATTCCATTGAGTATAGGCCCTAATACAATTGCCACTCTAGATACAGGCGTAAGCATTAGCCTCTCAAAATAGCCACATTCCAAATCTTTAACTAAACTTGATACGGCTCCACTTGCCGCTCCAATCGCTGATGAAACAATTGATATTGGAAGAATAAAAGAAATATAGTTAATATTTTGCATTTCTACCAATTTTGTAACTGATCCAAGCCCCGCACTATATACAAAAAGAAAAAATATGCTTATTATAAAGTTTGGTATATAGACATAGGGCATTCTAAGAGAGGCTCCAATACTTCTATTTGTAAGTATAATTATGTCTGAAATACATTTTTTTATTTTCATAATATCCTTTCATAAATTATTTACTAACAATTTCAAAAAAAACATCATCCAGAGTAGTATTTCTATAATTAGAATCCGATTTATCAATAGCACCTTTTAGAAAATCTGGTTTTCCAAGTGCTGCAATCTCTCCATTTTTTATTATAGCTACTCTATCTGCCATCTTATCCGCTTCTTCAAGATATTGAGTCGTAAGGAATATGGTTGTCCCATACTCCTTATTTAATGAGCTTATTTCTTCCCATAACTTTATCCTGCTTACAGGGTCTAATCCTACAGTCGGCTCATCAAGAAATAATATCTTAGGATTGTGAACAAGACTTATTGCCAAGTCAAGTCTTCGTTTCATCCCTCCAGAATATTTTCCACAAGCTCTATCTGAAACTTCTTCCAAGTCAAAACTATTTATCAGTTCTGCAGCTCTTTTAGAAGCTTCTTGCTTTGAAAATCCAAAAAGTCTTGCTTGAAGTATAATCAGCTCTCTTCCTGTAAGCGCTGGATCTATAGCTGTATTTTGAAGTGCTGTTCCTATCTCACTTCTTATTTTTCCGGCTTCCTTTTCTAAGCTATATCCCGCTATTTCAACATTTCCTGAAGATGCTTTTATTAAGGTGGTCAAAATTTTTATAGTTGTGGATTTGCCTGCTCCATTTGGGCCCAGAAATGCAAAAAACTCCCCTGCTTTCACTTCAAAATTTATATCTTTTACAGCTTCCAATCCGCTTTTATAAGTTTTTGATAGTCCTGAAACTTTAATTATATTCTCAGCCATCTATATTCTCCCAAACGCATTCATTACCTTTTCTAAAACATCTTCTGAGAGCTCCTCCTCACCTCGAAAAATAATGTTTATGTCATTATCCCTACATTCCGTCTCCATCTGTTTATTTATAAGATCATTAAGCTCTAAAAATTTATTCCATTTATAGTCTGGGGATGGCAACTCATATATCATATCCTTCATAACTAAACGGCTTTCATCCTTGCTCCATATTCTTCTACAAAGTTCATCTTCAATATTTAGACAACATATCTTATTTTTATTCAAAACTTTTGCAAGTATATCTGGATTTGTAATGCCTCCATCTACCAATATTTTTTCATCCTTATCCATAAGCTCTATATCTTCACAAAACAAACTAAGCTGCTCCACCATTGAAGTCATATTAAATTCATTGTACTCTTCCCAATTAGGAAATGAAAGCGCCCAATCCAGTGGATTTTCTGCTCCAAACCAGGCGCTATTAGCTGGATGAAGTTCTTTAGAATACCTATCCATGTATTTACCAAATATATACTCATCCATATCATATCTTATATAGTCAAATTTTTCTTCCATCATTCTACTTATAGTGCTCTTGCCTGAACAAGAACCTCCTACCAGCCAAAAAATGTTGCTGCAGTTCTCCAATTTCGCCTTAACTGTCTCCAATAATTCCATGTCCACTCTAAATTTCATAAAATCCTCCTATTTAATAAATATTTTATTTTAAAGCGTTGCAAAGACCTTGAATTTAATTATAGCTATTTATCAAACTCTGGTGTTATAATGGAGACTTTTATTTTTTTGCACAAAAAAACACTAACATAATCTCGAATATAGTGATAAAATATATCCAAATATGCTAGTGATTATATAAAATATCATGGGAGGTAAGTTTTATATGCCAAACAGCTACAGCACTTCACAAATTGCAAAAATAGTTGGCGTCCATCCTAATACCGTGCGCCTTTATGAAAGTTTGGAATTAATACCTACTGCTATCAGAAAGAATAATGGTTACCGGGTTTTTAATGATTATCATATTGAACAGTTTAAGCTTGCTAGAATGGCACTTAAAGTAGATGTATTGCAAAATGGCCTAAGAAAAAAAGCCATAACGATAATCAAACTATCCGCCAAGTTTGAATTAAATAAAGCTATTTTACTTGCGGAGGAATATCTTTCTCAGATCCATGAAGAACAAGAAAATGCTGAAGAAGCAATATCTATTGCAAACAATATTTTAAAAAACAAAGAAACTCACAATGATATTAAAACGCTTACTAGAAAACAAGCGGCCGACCATCTGCATATAACCATAGATACCCTTAGAAACTGGGAGCTCAATGGGCTAATAACTGTAAAACGCAGTAAAAACGGCTATAGAATATATACGCAGGAAGATCTTTTAACACTTAAAATAATCCGCTCATTAAGATGTGCCAACTACTCACTTTCTGCTATACTAAGAATGCTTTCCGCCCTCTCGAATGATCCAAATACAAATATTCGTGAAGTCATTAATACTCCAAATTACAATGAAAACATCATATCTGTTTGTGATAAGCTTATTTTTTCACTAAAAGAGGCCGAGCTTTACGCTGTAAAAATTATTGATCAGTTAAAGCAAATGTTATCTTATCTATAATTTCAAGGGCTGTAGTAAGCTTTGATGTATCTGCAACTAAATCTCCACTACTTCCATCAGCACTGCTGCACCCCAAGATTGAAAGTTCATACGACTTCGCTTCCTCACTATTTACAAGAGCTTCATACACAATAGCTGGCTGGCCACTACCAAATGGCCCGCCTGAATAATTGTCATCTGATTCCAATGCCTCTTTAGGATAATACTCATTAAAATCTGTAGACATATTTACTTCTGCTAATACCCTGTATTCGGTTGGCAGTGCGCTTAATTTCGTAACTATAGTTGAATCTCCTTTTGGAGTAGCTGCAGATATTTGATCCGCCACCATCTCCTTGCTTTCTTTTTTGTGTGTCCAATAAGGGAGCGATTCCTTTCTATCTATTTGTTCCTCATCGCCCGAAGCTTTGCTCCATTTCTTATACATAGTTTTTTCAGTAACATAAATGGTATCTATATAGTTTCCTTCTAAATCCTCAATCCAAACTGCCATCTGTGGAGGTGTTTTTATTTTTATTAAAGAATTTACGCTAAAGTCATGAAGGTAGTTTTCCCCTCCATAAATTTCAAGCTTCACATCATTTCCTTCTAATGCATGGTTTAATGTAATATTTCTATTCTTATTAGTCATAAAAACACTCGTTGCTAAAATAAGCATTACCAATACAGCTACTGGAATTATAATCTTTTTCAATTTCATATATGCCTCCAAATTTATTTTTTTATCGCTCTAAGCAATAAGCTTATGGACTCCTCAAAAAAACTTTTCTTTTCAATTTTGTGATAAAATTTTAAATACTTTTCTTTGGTGCTATATGTCCTTAAAATTCCAAGACTGCTCCCCCATAAAAAAACTGCCGTATTGTTAACATCTATATCTTCTCTGATTGAACCATCTTTTATTCCAACTTCTAACGATGTAATTAAATGTGATAATAGAATTTCACCTTGAGCATAGCATTCACTTGCTGAATTTTCATCTTGGCTTTCTTTATTTAGTTCAAAATCCTGATCCTTATTTTCATATTCCATTATAGAATTAAAGTAATTAGGATATTCTTCACTAAATTCAATAATATGACTTCCTATAAATCCAATCCTCTCAAGTCCTGTTTTTAAATCACATCCTTTTAAAGCTTCTTCGAGCTTGCTGTTTAAAAGAATATATCCTCTAGTCATTATTTCAAAATAAAGTTCATCTTTACTTCTAAAATAAACATATACAGTCCTCTTACTAAATTCTGCTTCCTTGGCTACATCATCCATAGTTGCGGTATCAAACCCTTTTGAAAAAAACACCTTCTCTGCCGCATCTATTATTTCCTGCCTTCTCATGTCTTTTTCCTTAAGCTTTCTTGATGAAACTCCCAACAAAATCACTCCTTTCAAATAAAGTAAACTTAGAGTTTACTTTATTTCATTATAGTGAAAAGAAATAGTTTTGTCAATTTAAAAAAAGCATTAAGTTTGTCAATTTTAAAAAATTGATTTTAGCAATTTTTTATTGAGTCTTTCAAGTTCTTCTTCTACAACCGCTTTGTCAATTCTTTCAAACAATACCGTAACTTCTCCAAGTTCAGTGTTTGGAATTACCTCTAATTTTTCCCACCTATTTTCTTCAAGTCTAAGCCAGCTTTTTATCTGAACTGAGGATTCTGGAAGAAATGGCTGAAGTAAATTTGCTATATTTGCAATAGCATAAATACAGCTGTATATAGTATTTTATGATATTTATTTGTGATGACTTCTGGTGATACTCCTTCCTGCTTTGCTCTTATAGATATAGGCGTTCCATGACAGTCACTACCTGAAACATAGAGCACATTATCTCCCTTCGCTCTATAATATCTTGCTATAACATCGCCTGGCAGTAGTGCTGCAACATGTCCTATGTGCAGTGAACCATTTGCATATGGCCACGCACCTCCAATAAGTATATTCATATTTTTCCTCCTTCTGTAATTGTGTAAACAAAAAAACTCCCGTCCTAAGAAAAATTCTTAGGAACGAGAGTTATGAGTTCGTGGTACCATCCTATTTTATGTATATTTCACAATATACTCTAATTCTGCTTTCTGTCACAACCTATAAATATATTGTCTTTTATATGTTGTTGACTTGCTAATACCCATATGGTTCCATGATTTCTATCAGAAGACTTATTTCGACCTCCATTGTAATAGTGATTACAATCTATAAATTTGCACTTGGATATATTAATTGTTTTTACATTACCGTATTCTATATAAATACCACTTCCCATCCCATCATAATTATCATATTTATTCCAGCTTATAGTATTACATTTATTGAACTCACTAAAAAAAATATATATATTCTCCGTATTTTTTATAAATATAGCTCCACCATAAATATCAACATTATTACTTGAATAATAAACGCAATTTTCAAATTTAGATTCTTTGATTTCAATACTTTTAGAATTACTAACTTCAATTGCATGATTCTCAAAATCCACAAATTTACAATTAGATATATCTATATCGCCACAAGCATTAAATATAATAGGATTATGTATCCCTCTAAAATCACAATCTGTAAATTTAATGTCTTCGCAACCTCTAAAATTTAACTTTCCCTTATCTTCAGCCAAGTCAACTATAATGTTTTCAAATATTACCTTGCATCCTTTAAATGAAATTTGATTTGAAAAATCCACCTTCAGATGAGTCTTTGAATAAAAATATTTATACTCTTTTTCGTCTACAATGAGTCCATTTGCAAACTCCTTTGTATAATACAAATAATTTTTCATACTTACCTTGTGAGGAATTATGGTCATTAGTTCATCATATTTTGAGCCATTTTGTTCAAGTACAGCTAATGCTAAACTGCTAATAAATTCTATTTTCTCTCTATCTATATTTAATATTTCTGCTAATTCAGCTATAAATCCGATTACATTTTCATCTATCTTTCCATCACACCCAGATAACACTAGTGAATCTAATATAAAATTATATGATAAATTACTATCTGCAAAATATCTTACAAATTCGCTCACCAATTCACTATCTATTTCCAATCCTCGCTTTAGATATTTATTAATATCATCTTCCAATCCTACTCCTATAATAATTCTTCTTATCAAATTATTTTCTCCAAAAGAAATAGCATTATCATATTGTGCTACGCTACAAAGTAATGTAATATATAATTCTTTTGAATATTCTTCTTCATTTTCGAGGGGATGATGGTTTAATGGAAACATGCCTGGCTTTAATTCTTTGAAGAAATATCTTACCTTATCTATATTTGCAACATCTACACTATTCATGATTTACATATCTCCTTTTGTTAATATTTGTGTTATCTTATTTGTCAATATTTTTGAATATTCACTTGACCCTTTTGTTGAATTTAATTTAACCTCATATTCTCTACTTACTATATTTTTGATTCCATCTTTAAAATTTGAATATCCTGCTACTTTTTGAATTTGAACATTTGCATTATTTAATTTAGCCTGTAATATTTGATTGTAGTCCGTATCTTTTATTCCATTATCTACCTTATATTTTTTAATCACTTCTATAGGATTTTTTATTTTTTTTGATATAAGATTTAAATCTGATGATGTAGGCATACTGCTCCTCCTTAATATGCTTTTAATCTGCTGCTTTCTTATAAAGAATATTTTGAAATGCTTTGCAAATATAGATACCTACACTATATTTACTATTATTCTATATACCCATTATTCTATCTTTTTCTCTTTAATAAAAAGCTTTAATATCATTTAGTTTATTCAAACGTAGTTGAATTTTAAAGCGTTAGATGATATATTATAAACTACCGAATTGGAGGTTTTTTATGAATATTTATGGACTAACTTTTTCTCAAATAGAACAATATCTGATGGATATAAACGAAAAAACAAATAAAGCTCCTTTTATTACAAAAGCTCTTTATAGACAAAAAATAGATTCTTTTAACGATATGATAGAGGTTAAAAAAAATATAAAAAATAAACTATCTGAAGATTTTAATACTAAACTTCCAGATATCATTACACATATAGAATCCGAAGATTCCTATAAATTTTTGCTAAAGCTTGAGGACGACAATATTATAGAAACTGTAGTTATGAAACAAAAATATGGAAATAGTATATGTGTATCTACTCAAATAGGATGTAATATGGGCTGCAAATTTTGTCAGAGCGGACGTCAGAAAAAAATAAGAAATTTAGAAACATTTGAAATGACTTCTCAAATTATAGTTATAGAAAAAACTTTAGATTTAAAAATAAATAATGTGGTTTTGATGGGAATTGGCGAGCCTTTTGATAATTATAATAATACCATGGATTTTCTAAGTATACTAATTAATCCTAATATGCTTGGTATTGGAAAAAATCATATCTCAGTTTCTAGCTGCGGACTTGTTCCAAGCATTTATAATTATGCCAATCATGAAGCTTCTGCCCTCTTGGCCATAAGTCTTCATGCTCCAAACGATGAACTTAGAAATAAGCTTATGCCAATAAATAGCACCTATCCCCTTTCGACACTTTTCGATGCAATTGATTATTATATTTCTGTTTGCAATAAAAAAGTTATGCTTGAATATGTAATGCTTAAAAATATAAATGACCAGATATCTCACGCTGAAGAATTATCTGGTCTTATTGGAAAGAGAAAATGCCACGTCAATCTTATTCCTTACAATGATACTCAAAATTTAGGATTTGAAAAAAGCAATTTTGAGCAAATTATAAAATTCTACGATGTATTAAAACAAAATAGAATTGCGGTAACCATTAGGCGTGAAATAGGAGCTTCCGTAAATGCTGCCTGTGGTCAGTTAAAATCAAACTATACCCTATTATGCAATACGGCTATATGATTCTTTTTATAATTGGAGGAATAGTCATTACCGCTCCTCCAACCACATTTTCCAATTCATCTTCATTCAATTCCTTGTTATAAATTGCATCGTTTGCTTCTTTAAACTCTGCTACCGTAAAATCATAACCCTCTTCTAATATAAACGCTTTTAATTCTTCTAACGTTTCAATTACATTTACCTTTTCAACAAATTCTAAATCATCTTCCATTTTTTTTCTAAATGCTTTAGCTGATTCTATGCTCATATCAAACCTCGCTTTCTTTAAATTAGTTATTTTTATTCTATCATCTAATTACAATACATTCAACGATTTTTTGTATCATTTCAACAATTCCAAATATTATATAGTTTGAGAAAACAAGCCATGATTTGTACAATAAAAATACAGTTTTCCATGGCCTTGTTTTCTCAGCCTGAATTCTAAATTCCATTCTGGATACTGTCTTATCATTATTACTCTGTCGCCTCTCACATATGCTACAAATGCAATATAGTGTTCTTTTTTCATTTCATGATTAGATGTTATATAAAGCTCATCTTCAACATTTTCTACTTTTAAGAAATGTTCTTCATCAGCTTTTCTAGCTTCTAATTTTTCAATTTTCTTTGAGCAACATAATATTTCAACATCTTCAATTGATGTTATTAAATTATTACACTGTGGGCATACATAAAATTTAAGTTTGTTCATATTTCCTCCTACAAGTTCGTTTGCAATTATTTCGCCTGATAGTATTCCATCTATGCTTACGCCTAATATCTGTGCTAATTCAGGAAGTAGTGAAACATCAGGACATCCCTGTCCTCTCTCCGATACGAAAAATATATACATTTCTAACAAAATGTAGACATTTATACTGTGGCAAACTTATATCTTTCGATTTTCGTATTTGCCTTCCTGCTTCAGCGAGTCTGGTTTTGCATAAGCTACTTCCATTTGATATGACTCTTCACAGGCTTTAATTCCCCAGTATCGTTGGGTACATATTCAAAGCTTATT
>JBOFWC010000103.1:0-4721 GCA_051653405.1 Proteocatella sp.
AATATTTAACCAAAAAATTGTATAATATTTATTACAAAGAAAATCCCCAAAATCAATGATTTTAGGGATTTGTATATATATCTGCATAAGCAGAATATTATCTTTTGATATCTGTTTGAGAACTGTAGAACCTCATGAATGCTGGATTCTTTGAGTTGAGTGTTAGTTACTTGCTTGTTACCTTAGCGTTCACATAAAAAACTACTCCATTTATCTATGTCAAAATCATCGGTTAACTATTTCTTTCTCTTCTCTTTCTCGAGTTAACAACCAAATCAACCTTGCTACGGTTATCAAATGCTTCTTGAATTTTACTTTCTAACTGCCAAGATATATTCTCCCACTTCATAGTTATCGCATACCCTGAGTCAATATTATCTTGTAATCTCGCAGGCGCAGCTCCTGCCGTAGGTAAATAAATACCCAGCAATCCGTTTCTACTTCTATATCCATATGGTCTTAGTGATGAATATATTTCCCAATCAACCCATTTGCGATTAGCTGTTTCGCTACCAATTAATACAATAGTAACTGTTGAGTCTTTCAAATGTTCAGTTCTTATCGCTGCTAATATTTCATCATCTGACATATCTTCATATGCTTCATCTAATGATTTATCTAGTAATGTATTATTACTATCATATTCATCCCTTAAATACTCTGCTTTCTTCTGATCATTTGCATGATGATAACTTACAAATACCTTATGTGCCATACCTTATCCCTTCTTTCGTTTTATTTTTAATTATACTACTAAATTTTTCCCTTGTATAACAAAATCACTATCTATTTCCATACTTCTTATTTGACATTTTAATATTATTCCTTCTAGTAATAAAAAACATATCCTATAATTTTTTTAACTAAACAACTCAATATTTTCGAAATTTTCATCTTAAAATCATAACTCATCAAGTTTAAACTATTTTAAACACTTCATTATCTATCTTATTAGCATCAATATAGTATATATTCATTCCCAGACTTTTAGCATAATTCTAATTCATATTTTACCCAGTTTAATCTTAGTAATGCATCCAATTTCACCTAAATCAGTGCTGTAGATTGTTGTATTCTATCTTACTTATCCCGAGTTTGCAATATTCTCTTGTAATCGGTAAATTTAAAATAAAAAATTCAGGTCTTGAAATTGAATATCTTGTTTTTTTATTAAATCAACTAAGTTTTTCATCAGTCTTATGGTAAGCATTATATTTTTCAAATGCTTTCTTTGCTTCCTGTATATCATTCTTATGCATATGTTTTGCACCCCCTGACATTTCATCTCGGTCCTTTATTCTTAGTTTATTGATATCTAAACGATTTACATATATAATTATGAGTATATATTTTGAATACCTTTTAATATTAGAACAATCGCTTCGTCGATGAATACTGTATTAAATAATAATTTATTTTCTTCTGCACTTAATCCGTTTTTCAAATCAACGCCTTTTATCAAATTTACTATTTCATCATAATCAATCTTTTCTCCATAATTTTCATATAATTGTAACAGTTCTTGATAGTTTAAATTATTATCCTTCTGCCATTCTTCTGAAAAAACTTCTGACGTAACACCAGTTTCTATTAGCTTACATACACTTTGTGTTACTCCCCCAAATCCTCCTAACAAAAATATTGGACGCTCCTCTTGTATAGAAATAAGAATTTCTTCAATCACTCCTGGTATTTTACCTTTATATCCACTTTTTTTGCCTCCAGCACATATACGTACGTCACAATTTTTTATCATTTTATTTCGCATCTTAGATAAAGACTTTGCCCATATAAAGCGATTTTCAGAACTATTTGGTGGCAAAAACACTTTATCATCTATAAGCATTCCAGAATGCAAATCTACGTCCACCTCAATCATTTTTGCCAAATCTACATACTTTGCTTTCCATTCGTTATATTTTCGTTCATCATCTAAATAGATAGGCCATGCCACATAGTTTAGTAGATGAATTTCACTTAATTTCAACCTATCTTTTAGAATTTGTGCTTCTAAAAACAAATACTCGGTAAATCCTCCTTCACGTAGATCTCCACCATATATTAATGTTGCTTCTCGACTAAGAAAATATCTGGAAACATATTGTGACAACTTAATCAAATGCGTCTCATCTTGACCTATCTGTATTAATTCTTCTTGCATTATTTCTGAAATGGAAATACCAATTTTTTTTTGACTAAAACACTTTCCATCCTTTGTTAGTGGGGTAAATACCTTAATCCCCAACTTTTCAATAAATTGAACTTCCTCAGAGTATATTGGTGGATCTGGATACATAATAGCTTCATAATTACATTTTATTAAATTACTCTTTTCATCTTTAATCAGGACTTTTTCCAAGTCCGCTATTTCTGGTGGCCTAGAACAACGCATTATCGAGCCATCAAGAGTTTTCGTTCTATCCAACTGCATTTTTGAGTAATAAAATCTAATTGTCTCAATCAACATCATAGTTAATATGCGTATTAATTCTTCTTCACTAATTCCATCTGCAATATTAATTCTGACCACAGGAATATTAGTGGCGTATGGAAATTTTCTATCCATGTCTCTATTTAACACATCCACCTCTAATATTGGTCTATCATATTGCTTTTCCACTTGAATTTCTCTCTGACACCAATATCGCGAAGAATAAATATCCGAGTTAATTGCTAAAATAGATGAGCATTTTATATTTTCAATTATTTCATTATCAAATCTATAACCTGGTGCAATATCAGTCGCATCAAAAAAACTTTGCATTGCCGAGTTATCAATATATTTTTTTATTTCCTTTGCAACATAAATTCCATTCTCCTTATCCTTAGCATGACTAATAAAAATCTTCAATGCACTTTTTGTACCAATACCAAGTTTAGTGAAATTTTCATTTAGTCCATATCTATATATTTCATGAGCTATTGCAAGAAATACCTTTTCTTTTACAAGTATGCTATGATCTTTAATACGTATAAAATTTTTAATGTTGATTTCACTTCCAATCTTAAATGCATATTCATCTACTGCTACCGGAATTATATTTCCATTATTACACAAACTACTGATATAACTTTTCCATTTTTCAGATATAACCATATTCATACTAATAAAAGGAAAAATCAGCATATTATCTACTTCAATATTTATTTCGTTAGGAACCTCCATTTCTTTCCAATTAGTATAAAAAAATATCGGCATGGAAAGAGATCTAGAGAACGGTTTTGAAACATCTCTAGACAATAAAATCGAAGAATAATCAATAATTTCTTTTACCACATCATTATCATTCTGATGCCAAACAAAAACAATTGCCAATGCTTGAGTATTCATATAAATCACCTCTAGTTTTTTAATCTATATATCTCATCAATCATTCTAACTGCAAAACATTAACTCTTTATCAAACAAATTTATTCTATATTTAAAAAATTCTTAATAGTTACCGCTTCCCTACAAAACTTTATTCTTTCATTAACTTTAATAAAGCTTTGGTGGTTCACCTTTCTTTTCGTATACTGTTTTTACTTGTCTTTCCCATTTGCTAAACATTTGCTCCCATTCCTTTGACTTCAAATAATTTTTTATTGGATCGTCTAGAGAAAATTCAGGTAAATATGAACCTAATACACCTTTCTCGAAAATTCCATCATCAATGACGTCCTTCTCTCTCAACAACACAATAGGTAATCCCAATTGAAAAGCCATTGCTGGCTCAATTTGACAAAAGGGGCTCGTTATCCATTTTCCATCTATTTTTTGTTCTTCTACTCCTTCAATATTTGGATTAGCTTTATAAACCCCTTCCTTAATCAATGTTCTTTTAAACGCAACTCCAATAATTCCATAAGATTCCATCATAAGCCTTCTAATAGCTCTTAATGGTGCATCTAAATCATAATCCGATTCGCCTAACGTTCTTGGATCTAAATCTCTTTCAACTAACATTTTTTTTAATTGCTTTATAAATAATTGCTGTTCCTTTGTATGAGGGCTTGGAAAGCTAAGAAAAACAGGTATTTTCAATTTTTTAATTCCTCCATATAATTTTATTTTATGTACTTGTACTTATAGCCACATGCTCATTTAATAGCCATAGCAATTTTCCTTCAATTTCTTCTCTAGTTTTCAATCTATAATGAATAAGCTTTCTAGCTCTTTTTGAAACAACTCTTGTCTCATCCACGCAAAGCAACCATAATTTCATCTTTTTTTTCGCATGTAAATCCAAGGCCAATTCTAACTCGTCATAGCACCATGGACTACATGCATAATCAGCACAATACACTGCAATAAATACATTAGATGCATACAATGCTTCTGTGATTTGGTCTGGTATTTCATCGCCTGCTCCAAAATCTGATTCATCTCGAAAAACTTCCAATCCTAGTCTCCTAAGTATAGTTTCAATATAATCTGCTTCATATGGATGTTTTCTTGAATAACTAATAAAAAAACGTAATTTTTCTTTTGAATCAATAGTTGATTTTATTGACTCTTCTAGCTCATTTAAGATGTCACAAAAATGGATTTCATCTTGTAAAAGTGAATATTTATTCCCAAATCTATCCTTCAATGCATACTGCTTTCTATAAAATGAGCGCATTGCTGCTCCACCCATAAAAGAAAACGGAAAAATATTCTTTCGCTTTTGCTCTCCAAACTGTAACAGCATATCCGCTGATTCATTTTCTTTTCCGCCAATAGCAATAATTCCTTGACT
>JBOFWC010000104.1:0-3415 GCA_051653405.1 Proteocatella sp.
AGTAAGTTTTGATAGGTTCTTAGATCGCTTTTAACGGGCGTCATATCATAATCCCTTAAATTCTTCACCGAACTCATTGGGAGTGAAAAGGAGATAGCAGCATCACCTTTTTTATCAAGTGTTCCTGCGATCTCATTCATTATACCGGCATGGTAAACTTGAGCATCAATACATTTATTTAAAGCCTGCTTGCGTGTGCTCAGATCGTACTGAAGCATCTTTTTGAGTATCACCTGCAGGTTATCTCTGTAATAGCGTGGCTTGTCACGGTGAAGAAGATCAAGATAAAGAGATATTTTTTCATCGTAATCAAAAATAGACAATACCTTTTCTTCCATTTCTTTGAGAGAATCGCTTTTGATGCGTCGATGATCGGTATTTTGTACCAATACTCCTTTGATGGGGCTGATCTGATGAGAAGCAATCTGCTTGCCTGTTGATTCATCATAGAGATGTAAAAAGTCATCTGCAATCTCTACCAGAACCTTACAACCGGGCATCTTATAGCTGCCAAGAGGAAGAGAATAGAAGCAGCCTCTGAAGGCAATGGTATTATCTTTGCGAACAGTATATGCCTTCATTTTATTCTGAGGACTTTCTATGGTTCCAGAGTAAGGAAGTAAGTAGGCAGATTCTATTTTAAACTCTTCTGCAGGAACAAGTCTTGTTGCAGCATGTTTCTTTCCGTTACCCGTACGTTCAAGCCAACCCAGAACTTCCTCATTTAAACCCTCTATACCTCTATAAGTGCGCCCTTTGAGAAAGTTGTTCTTTACATACTTAACTACATTTTCAACTTTCCCCTTACTTTGAGGATCTTGTTTTCGGCAAAAAGTGACCTCAAAACCGCTTTGCTCGGTAAATGACTTGAAGCCTGAAGTCATAAGAAGATCACCCAAGTTCTCCGATTTTAAAAGAACCTTGTCTTGATCGTATATGATTCGTTTAGGCATACCACCGAAATACTGAAAGGCAAGTGAGTGGGCATAGACTGTGCTTTCAGTCGTAAAAGGAGTCGTTTGAAGATAGATAAACTTATATCTGGAACGACATAAAACAATAGCGAAAAAGTAAATTCTAACATAACGCCCGTGTTCATTAAGGATCAGCTTTTCACCAAAATCAACTTGTGCATCTTCACCGTAAGCAGATAAGGGAATTTGCATGGTCTGACGGGGAAGAAATTCGGCTGTTTTGGGAATTTGATACTCATCCCTTATACTCTCTACAAAATTGTAAACCGTTCGTTCAGAGATTTCCGGTAAATTGGGAAAGTGCTCTTTTAATCGGTCATGCACCTGAGGGGAAGAAAGAAAAGGACATAAATCCAGCTCCTTTAATATGTAATCAGCATACGACTCAAGCTTCTTCTTATAAGATCTGTTACAGATATTACTGCGTTCATACTCTTCTAAAGTCATCGAAAGATAGCTTCTGACAGTATCTCGATGAATTCCTAATAATTTTCCTATCTGCGTCTTGTTCATTTTAACAGATAATTCTTTAACTTTGTACCACATCACGATTTTATTTAAGGTCGTGTATTTCATAAGCGTTCATTTTGGGAGGTTTGCGTCTACAAATTTGAACGCTTTTCTGATATCCTCCAAAAAAACTGCCGATTTAACTTTTCCGATTTTAGACGATTCAAAGTTACCGATTACAAACTCAAGTTTCGGATTTAGATTTTATATGTGTATATAACCATAAAAAAGGCTTTGAGAGCTTCCGTATATCACGGAAATTCAGTAAATTAGTAGTGTCTAAACAACTAACAAACTACTCTCAAAGCCATGAGCAAAAATACGAAAATCCCGTCAGAAATCCATAATATTTTCAGCGAAAAACGTCTCAGTGCTGTTATGTACTCTTTCTCACAGCTCTTAGATTCTCTTCATCTTGACAGCTGTTGCCTTGGAGGCAACAAACGTTCGAACTGTCAACTGACGAACCTTCAATTATTTCAGATTCTTGTTCTGATGCCGTTTTTCTCCATAAAGGGATTCTCCCATTATCCGGGCTCTATCCTCAGCCGTATGTTTGGCGGCAGAAAGGATATTCTGTATTCTTTCATGGCGCAGGATAATATCAATTGGCGCAGCCTGATATACCGTATCGTTGTCCGGCTGACAGCTAAAGTGACCAGTCGTAAAGATTTCAAGAAGAGTCATCTTCCAACAGTACTCATTGCTGATGACTCTGACCTGCCTAAAACAGGAGTACGCATGGAGGCAATCGGCAAGATATTTTCCCATGTTCATCAGAAGTGCATCCTTGGTTATAAAGCGCTTATGCTATGCTGGAGTGACGGTCGCACACAGCTTATGCTTGACGCTTCCCTCCATGGAGAGAAAGGCAAGGTAGATGGTAAGGAACAGGGGCTGACCGCAAAACAGCGGCAGGGACGTTATGACAAGGAGAGGGACGAAAACTCTCATGTAGCCAAACGTAAGCAAGAGTATTTTATGGGCAAGGGAAAGAAGCTCATTGAAATGGTCAAGCGTGCTGTCAAGGCAAGAATTCCATTTGAATATCTGCTTGTTGATAGCTGGTTCACCTGTTCTGAACTTGTAGATTTCGTGTACAAAAGCCATAAGAAGTTTCATCTGTTGGGGATGGCAAAGATGGGCAACACCAAATATGTCACCAACAAATGGGGTGGAATCACGGCAAAGGCCATAATAAGCAAACTCTCAAGTTCAAAATCCGTAAAATACAGTAGGCGTTACCATTGCCACTATGCATCAGTGGACGTGATGCTGGGTAAACGTAAGGTGATGCTATTCTTCTGTCGTAGAGGAAAGAGAGAGGGGTGGAAGGTTTTGCTGACAACGAATGTAAAACTTGACTTCATGCAGGCATATGAAATCTACGCGATGCGCTGGGCTATTGAGGTTTTCTTCTCCGATAGCAAGAGATTGCTCAATCTTGCCGGATGCTCGGCTAGAGATTTTTCCTCGCAAATAGCACATGTATCCTTGGTTATGATACGCTATAACTTGCTTGCCTCTGTAAAACGAAGCTTGGATTACGAAACAATCGGTGGGCTGTTCAATGACATTTTCGCTGGAGTACACGAATTGACGGTGGTGGAAAAGATATGGGAAATAATATTGGAAGTAGTGGCAGTCGTTGCTGAACTGACAGGGGCTGATGAAGACGAACTAATGATACAGATTATTGCAAACAACAGAAGACTGGCAGCCATCAGAACATATGCTCAAGCGGGATAAAATCTAAATCCGAAACTTGAGATCCTAACATAATGCAGCTGTAAGTTTTGTAAGTAATGAGATTACATCCTCCGTTGACACATTGGTACGGGTTATAGTTACTCCCTCAGGTAATTTGACCTGTATGTATCGAATCGGATTCTCTGTTGGTTTCATAGAAGTCGGTATATCTGTAAGCTTAA
>JBOFWC010000105.1:0-5216 GCA_051653405.1 Proteocatella sp.
CTCATTGTAGAATTTTTTCAACTCTACTCCCTGCTTTTTTACAAGTTCCTCCCAGCGATAAACTTCTGGTATGGCACCATCTGTTTTTGTCTCTTTTGCCATTTTTAAAAATAAAATATAAGTCAGCTCTGTAACGTACTGATGATATGTTATTCCATCATCTCTAAGTACATTACAAAGGTTCCAAAGTTTTGATACAATTTCCTGATTATTCATTAAGCTACATTTCCTCCATCGTCATATAGATAATCATTGAGTTCTCCTATGATATCTTCTAGTTGATTTTTAAATACTTTATTTATTTTCTCAAAGCCTCCTGCTGTTTTAAAGGAGCCCACATCAAATGTTGTTTTATCTAATACTGTTTCTTTTAATAGATTTTTTTCTATACGGTCAATCCAACCTAACTCTATTTTGCTAAAGTTGTGCTTTTTCTTGAGTTTTTCTACTGCTTTTTTTATACGTTCTTCATGACTCAAAAGCGCAGAACCTATTGCTTGTTGACGAATTAGACTTATAATATCAGCTGCAATTTCTTCATTTTTTAGATCCTTGATAGCTGTATTAAGTTGTTTTTCTGTAAATTGATGTCTGTCCAGTTCTAATCTAAGACTCTTTAAGCTCTCTCTGGTCAATTCTTTTGGCCTAGTGCATACGATATTAAGGGCTACTATTTTATTCATATTCTCTGTTATGAAGTCTTTGAATTCTTCTAAGTAGTCCTCTGGCTTTTTGCCATCTCCATAGCCTCTCTCATAGCTTATTAAGCGGTCTTCCTTATCAGAAATAACAATTGGACGACGTCTCTTGCTTTTTCCATTGCTCAAAATTTCAAATAGCTGTTCATGTTTTAGTATGTGATTTTTGGCAAGCTCTGTAGGCATTTCTCTAAGTTTTTCTATAAACTGGTTTGGGCTTAAACCTCCTGATAAATCTACAAAATGTTCCATTGCATTTTCAGTAAGGTTAAGTTTTCTTCTTTGAAGTTTTGCCATAATCATATCTATTTGATTTTCTATCTGCTTTTCTGTTGGAAGTGTTTTTAGTCCATTTATCAAGTCTTCAAAACTCGTTGCTGTATCAGCTACGACTGGCTTCATTGTACTTACTTTTTCCAGAGATTCATAAACTCCAATTGGATCATATATTTCAAAATGTGTCTTTCCTATTTTGGGACAAAGTCTTGTCGCTCTACCAATCATTTGTTCAAAAAGAATTCTAGATTTTACTCTTCTCAAAAAAACAAGGCTTGTAATTTCTGGCACGTCAACTCCTGTGGTCAATAAATCTACAGTTACTACTATATTGGGATATTTTTCATTTTTAAATTTTTTAATTGCCTCAAGAACTTTTTTCTTGTTTCCCCCACCTACGCTACCTGTAATTTTCATTATAGCTTCGTTGTCTACACCTTGTGGCTCATAGATTTCTTTTAGAATTTTAACAATCATGTCGGCATGGCTGTCATCAACTGCATAAATAAGCGTTTTTCCTTCTCCTTCTGGGTCAAGGTTGTTTGCAATTTTTTCAAGTACAGTTTTGTTAAATGATTCTGTAATTACTTGGCGATTAAATTTTTCTACATCAAATTTCAGTTCATCTTCGAGCTCTTCACTATTCATAATCTCTCCCGTTATTGGGTCATAGATAGCTACAGTTTCTCCTTTTTCATAATTTATTCCATTTTTACTTAGCTCTGTAACAAGTTTAAGTGGGGCATCATGATCTACTAGATATCCTTCTACTACTGCTTGTCTATATGTGTAATTAAATACAGGCTTACCAAATATTTCACTGGTGTGCAGTGCTGGAGTTGCCGTAAGTGCAATTTTTACTGCATCAAAATAATCCATAACGGAGCGATATTTACTTATATAGTCTTCTTGATTTCTATATATCATCTCGTCTTCGTTCATTTCTTTGTCTAAAATATATCCTCTGTGTGCTTCATCTACCACAATTAAATCATAATCTGCTACTGAAGGCATAGTTGTATCCTCATTATATAGAATCCTCTTTACTAAGCTTTGTACTGTAGCAACATGAATTTTGGTTTCTTTTTCTATGTCTTTATCTTCCAAATTTTTTATATTATATATCTTATCAATTGTCATAAGATCTTCAATTTTTACTTCTTTAAATACATCTTGAGCTTGTTCCCCAAGCGCTGAACGGTCTACAAGAAATAGTACTCGTTTAAAACGATCTGTCTTTAGAAATCTATATATCATCCCAAGTACAGTCCTAGTTTTCCCAGTTCCTGTTGCCATAGAAAGAAGTGCTGTGTTTCTACCTTCCATAACTGCTTTTTCAGCTGATTCAATTGCCCTTATTTGATAATCTCTTAGATTTAATCCATCTGGATCAGTCAAAAAATTATACTTCATTGTCTTAAGCTTGGAGTTAGCAACTTCAACATCCTTTTCAAGAAGCTCCATTATTCCATCTGGACTCATCCACCCTTGTAATGCTCTTGGAATATTTGATCTTTTACGCACATCAAGAAACCAAATGCCTGATTTTGTCTCTAATTGTTTTAGATATTTTCGGCCATTGGTTGCAAAAAGTAATGGCACTTTATGATCGTCCCAGTTATCAATAACATATTCGGCATGTTCATCTTTTATGGTAAGCGCATAGTCTTTGCACTGATAGTCAAGAACTGATGGTATGTCTGATTTCATGCGTTTAGCTTCAATTATTCCTACTAGTTTTAAGCCAATAAATAGCGCATAATCTGCATATCCATGATCCCCCACATTTGAGTTTGTCGGCCACTCTGAAATTGCAATATTCCTGCCTTTTTGAGGTCTTATCCCCTTAGAATATCGTAAATGATTTGTATCTACTTCCCAACCTACTTTACTTAACTGATCATCAATTAAATAACGAGTTTCTTTTTCAGATAAGTTTAGTTTTTCAGCTTCTGATATTGCTTTTTTTATTCTTTCAGATTTTGTAGTATTTGTATCAGGTTTTTGGTTTTTTATTTGTGCTGTTAGTATCTCAATTAACTCTTCTTTTTCTTTTAACAATTTTTTATAATCATTTTTATCACTTTGGTCTGACGGCAATACAAATTTCTCGATTTCATACTGCCACTCCCCATATGTTTGCATGAACCAAATTGAAAGATTATACGCCATTTCTAAAAGAGTCACGCAATCTTCAAAAGAGTCATGGTTTTCATGTACAGCTTTATTTCTTTTCGTTCTCAAAGAGTACAAAATATCATCTATGTTTTGTGGTATCATTCCTTCTTTCTTTAGAAGTTTTATTCTATTTGCATGAGTATTTTCAACTTTAGGTGGCTCAATTCCATCTAATTTAAGCATTAAGTTTACAATAGATTCTCCCAACAATCCTAGCTTTATTAAACATGCGTTTGTATCGGTATATAAATAATTTTCGGCTGTTCCCCCTAAATTAGATAATATAGGGAATAATTTATTCAGAAATTCGAAATTTGACGTCATTTACTCCGCTCCTCATTATACTTTGTTGTTTTTAATCCTTTATTTTAATTGGCTTTCTACTCTAAATTATTTTTGAAAAAGTTATATGCATTATCATAAAATATTTTATCTATTATATTTTTTTTAATCCCACGCTCTAAAAGATAATCTGCCATTCCTCCAAATTTAACAGGGGTATTTAGGCTACAATGTATGTCTGCCCCATCAAAATCACTACCACAGGCAATAGTATCTTCTCCGCCTAATTCCAGCATCTTATATATATGTCTATATACACTATCCCTATCACCTATACCATCATCAGAAAGAAATAGTTCATATAGATTTATCCCTACTATACCTTTTCTTTTTATTATTTCTTCAAACTGAGCATTAGTTAAGTTTCTCTTATGCCTACATATCTCTCTAAGGTTAGAGTGAGTTGCTATAAAAGGCTTTTTTGCGATGCTACAAAGTTCCTCAAATCCAGAATCATTAAGATGCGATACATCTATAATTATATTCTTTTCTTCTAATCTTTTTACCGCTTCTTTCCCAAATTTACTAAACCCATTATTTGTATTATGCCCAGATGCTATCTCATTTTCACCATTCCAAACAAGAGTCATTAACCTTACACCACAATTGCTTATATAATCTATATTTTCAAGTCTACCTGCAATTGCTGCTCCACCTTCTATCGCTATAATAAGTGCTGCTTTTTTCTCATTTGTTATCCTATATATATCTCCAGCATTGTATGCTATTTCAACTATATTATTTTGTTTTTTTACTATATTTTTTAAATACTTGATATGAGAATCAAAATAGTCAAATGCTACTAATCCTCTATATTCATCAGGAATAAATATTGCCATCGTTTGACAAAGCTTTTCAAATTTATATAGTTCCGTAAGTGAAAAATGCGTTTCCTTACATAAAAAATCTGAATTTAACTTTTTGTATTCTGTAATTGAATCACAGTGTAAATCAAATAGCTTCATTATACTCTCCTTCTGTTATATTAATATATTCCTTAGCTAAAATTATAACATATAAATATCTTAATTACAGTTAAATATCTTAATTATAGTTTTTATACACAAAAAAAGCACCTAAGAATTTTCTTAGATGCTTCTTAATTGGCTACGACCTACTTTCCCAGGAGGCTGCCCTCCAAGTATCATCAGCGATGTAGGGCTTGACTTCTGTGTTCGGAATGGGAACAGGTATATCTCCTACTCTATAGTAACCATATTTTAGATGGCTGTACCATCAAAACTGCATGCCAATTGCTTCGCACTCTTCTTCCAATATGTTTTTTGGTCAAGTCCTCGATCTATTAGTACTCATAAGCTACATACATTACTGCACTTACACCTTGAGCCTATCAACCACGTAGTCTTCATGGGATCTTACTCCTTACGGATGGGAAATCTTATCTTAAGGGTGGCTTCGTGCTTAGATGCCTTCAGCACTTATCCATTCCGCACATAGCTATCCAGCTGTGCCATTGGCATGACAACTGGTGCACCAGCGGTGCGTCCAACCCGGTCCTCTCGTACTAAGGTCAGCTCCTTTCAAATTTCCTACGCCTGCGACGGATAGGGACCGAACTGTCTCACGACGTTCTGAACCCAGCTCGCGTACCACTTTAATGGGCGAACAGCCCAACCCTTGGGACCTACTACAGCCCCAGGATGTGATGAGCCGACATCGAGGTGCCAAACCTCCCCGTCGATGTGGACTCTTGGGGGAGAT
>JBOFWC010000106.1:0-5339 GCA_051653405.1 Proteocatella sp.
AGCAGACCAAAGATGAAGTTATATTTGAGTTCTGCGGAATTCACGATGTAGAACATATCTTCTTCAGCCAAGTACCATATGTGACAGACGAAAAAAGACAAGAATATCTTGAGATAGTAAAAGAAGCTATTAATAAGCTGTAAAATAAAAACGTATAAAAAAATAAATTTTAGATAATTTAAAATGGCTTTTATGCTCGAAAAATAATAAAATCGAGAGTAAAAGTCATTTTTTATTTCAAAACTAAGTGAAATTAAAATAACTTTGTATAGTGAAACCTTAATTGCTGTGATAAAATTAAAATAGCAAGAAAAAATGGAACTTTATTATTAAATTAATTAGGTGAGGTATAAAGTGGAAAATAAAACTGACATTCTTATTTATCAAACAGAAAACGGTAAAACTAAAATAGATGTAAGACTTGAAGATGAAACTGTATGGATGACACAAAAGTCTATTGCTGAACTTTATCAAACAACGCCTCAAAATATAACACTTCATATAAAAAATATTTATTTAGAGAGTGAGCTGGAAGAAAGCTCAACTTGTAAGGATTACTTACAAGTTCGAAATGAAGGAAATAGAACTGTTCAGAGAAATGTTCGGCACTACAATCTAGAAATGATTATTGCAGTGGGATATCGTGTACGCTCTAACAGAGCTACTCGGTTTAGACGTTGGGCAACGGAAAGACTAAATGAATACCTTGTTAAAGGCTTTACAATAGATGATGAACGATTAAAAAATATGCGTAATATTGGTGATGATTATTTTGATGAACTTTTAGAACGTATTCGTGATATTAGAGCATCTGAAAAGAGATTTTATAAAAAAATTACAGATATATATACATTATCAATAGATTATGATTCTAAATCTGAATCAGCGAAGAAATTCTTTGCTACAGTTCAGAATAAACTTCATTTCGCTATTCATGGACATACTGCAGCAGAGCTTATAGGAGAAAGAGCTGATTCGTCAAAACATAATATGGGGCTTACAACTTGGAAAGGTGATAAGGTGCGTAAAGGAGACGTTATGGTTGCAAAAAATTATTTGACTGAAGAAGAAATGAAATCACTTAATCGTATTGTAACTATGTATTTAGATTATGCAGAAGATCAGGCTGAAAAACGTAAACCTATGTATATGAAAGATTGGGAAGAAAAATTAAATGCATTTTTAAAATTTAATGAAAGAGATATACTTACAGGTTCAGGCTCTATTTCTCATGAAGTAGCAAAAGAATTAGCAGAGAAAGAATATGAAAAGTTTAATAAGAATCGTTTGAATAATTCTGAAAAAGATGATTTTGATTTGTATTTAGGAGAAAATGAATGGACGCATAAGAAGTAATTGCTATATTGTATTAGAAATAGTATGTAACTTGTAAATTAGAAAAGGGGATTGAATTTGAGCAAAACATTAATTGATTCATATATAAAGGATATTGCAAAAAGAATTTATGATCCAGTATTAAATGGGGCAGCTTCAGTTATGGTAGGAGCAGGTTTTTCTAAAAATGCAGACTTGGTTGATGATGATATATCAGCTCCAAATTGGGAAGAGCTAGCTATGTCAATGTTTGATGATTTATATAAAAAACCTAGTAGTGAATCAGATATTAGAAAGTGGGAAGTACTAAAGATTAAAAAAACATCCGGGAAGAATGTATTAAAATTGGCTGAGGAATATAAAGCTGTTTTTGGAAGAAACAAATTAAATAAATTTATAGAATCAAATATTAATGATGATAAGTACATTCCTGGAGAGTTGCATAAAAAACTGCTTTCATTAAATTGGAGGGATGTATTTACTACAAATTATGACACATTATTAGAACGAAGTATTGATAAAATTGATACAAAATTAAACTACAAAATACTTACAAATCAAAATGATTTGCCAGGAAGTATTCAACCTAGAATAATAAAACTTCATGGAAGTGTTGATAATGCAAAGCACTATATTATATGTGAAGAAGATTATCGAACATATCCGGTATATTATGCTCCTTTTGTAAATACAGTACAACAAGCTATGCTCGAGACACAGTTATGTTTAATTGGATTTTCTGGAGATGATCCTAATTTTCTAAGTTGGCTTGGGTGGCTTAGGGATAATATGGGAGAAAACTGTCCTACTATTTATTTAGTTGGACTTTTTAAAGATATGAGCTATTCAGAGAAGATGACTTTAGAAAATCAGAATATTAAAGTTTTGGATCTTGGAGATATGTTTGATAATAAATATGATGTTGGACATCGAGAGGCACTGGATACTTTTCTAAACAAACTGAGTGAGTATGGGAAAGAAGAAGAAAAAATATTTGATTCTGTTCCATATAGAGATAGTATATTTTCTTGGGATTTTTACAAATCTATAGATAATAAGTATTTTAAAGTAATGGATATGTTTTTATTTAATATGAAAGAGAAAACAAAGGGATATGTTGCGTTTCAAAATGATAAGGAAACCAATTATTTTATAGATGATATAAATGAACATTTTAAAAACTTACTTCAACTAGAACCAGATATTGTTCAAGTTGATATTCTGTCTAAAATAGTGTATTTACTTAGAAAAGGATATACATTTTTAGAAGATGGTGAGGCAAATAGATTGTCACAATTAATTTTTTCTATTGAAAGAGAAAAGTTACAGAATGATATGCTATTTCTTGCATCATGGGTGGACATTTCAATTTATTTATTGGAAATGTATAGAATAGATGGAAGAAATGATGATTATCAAGAATTATTGATGAAAGTTGAAAAAGAATCTGTACAACTTGGAGGATACACAAAAGAGGAGCTAATTATAGAAAAGTGTAAATTTTTTATCTCATCATTTGATTATATAAAAGCAAAAAATGAAATTGAAAAAATAAAGCATGAAGTTTCATTGGATATACATCTGAAAAAGATATTTTTATATATACAGATTGGGAATTATGAAAAGGGAAAAGATTTATTAAGAAAGGCGTCTGCTATATTAGCACAGAAGAAATATTCGGACAATAGGACAGCTTCGCTAAAAGGATATTTAAATTTATGTGCTATTGCCTTGAGAGAATGGAATGATGACAGCTTTTCAGATGAAGATTGTTATTCAAATAGTTACAATGTAAGAAATATATATAACAAAATAAAAAATGATGTTACTAGTTCATTGCTACTAGTTAATAATGAGTCACGAGATGAGAGGCCAAGTTTCAACCCATGTTCCTATATAGTGAGTCGTGGCACAACTAGCAAAGAAAAAAATGCTATTATACAACCATTCAAGTATATAATGTTTCAAGACTTATTATGTTTACCAAATACATTTGTTGATCATAAAGAAATTCTAGCTATGGCATTAAACGGTATTATTAAAACTAGTAAAAATCCTATTTGGAAATGGTCATCAATTATTCGTACTAATGATTTAAATATTATAGATTCGTTTTTTAAAAGAGAGTTAATAATATCTTCGGAACGAGAAAGTATTGAAATTATTTCTAGTCAATTATTTGAACTGATTGCTAGTTTTAATAAAAAGGACAATTTTGATATAATGATTAGAATTGTTAATCAAGAAGTAATCTATGATATTCTTTCAAGATTTTCAATTATGATGCAAGACAATAAAGTAATTGTTTTAATTAGGAATATAATTGAAATTATAGAAAATCTGGATGTAAACAATTCTAGAAAGTTCATAGGATTATTTAGGCGAGTGAGATTTGCAATTAATGCCAATATATTATTATCTTTTTTTAAATATTTATTAAGCTCAGATAAAATTCCATTATGGTGTATATTTGAACTTATTAGAATGGGAATCTGTGTCAAACTTGAACAAATTTCAGATGATATTTTTAACAAAATAATTGATGGAATAAAATCTGATGATTCAATAATTAGAGATATAGGAATTGCTAAAGTTATGCTTATTGAATCTATTGCTAATACTAAAGAACATAAGGATGATGTTGCATCAGCTATTTGGGGAAGAGTTAATCATATGGGATTCCCTGAAGTAGTGGAATTGTATGAGTTTTCTATTTGGGACTGGAGAATATTGCCTTATCCTGAAAATGTCAACATTGAGAATCTATATATTAAATATTTAGAAAATCCTCAATTCATAAAATCTGTAAACGGAAAATCAATTTCATTAAAAGATACAAATGATGCAAGTATAAATATTAATGATTATATAAATTGCTTTAGAATGGTTTCCTATTTTAGAAAAAGTGGAAAAAATTCATTTGATTTTAATTTAGATAGTAATTATTTTATAAATACAATAAAATATATTTATCAATATATAGATAATGAGAAACTTGCATTAAATATAAAATTTGATATTTTTGATTCAAAGATAGAGACTACAAATATTTTTATTAGACTTAGCAATTTTGTTGCAATGCTTATAACACAAGCATATTTATCTAATGAATATACCGAAGAAGTAGCTACTGAATTTCAAATATTTAATGACTTGATACATGAGATAGATGTTGATTCTATTGCTATAGAAATCACTGGAAAAATTATTTCGCAAAAAAATATAGAAGTAGAGATTGAAAGCTTAATAAATAGAGCAATAATAGGGGACAGAAACGAATTAGATCAAGTTATACATGCAATAGAAATATTGCTTACATTTGAAAAGTTTGCTATAAATGATATTAAGATATCAGATAAGGTGATTGAATTAGTTAAATCTATAAAGTACTTTGATATATCTAGAAGCAGTATGTTAATAGCTAGATTAATAAGTATAATTGATCATGAAGTCATAGTTCAAGATAAATATAAAAATGATATTATAAAAGTGTTTAAGGATAATAAAGATAAGTTAAATATTGCCTTTAATAAATCGGATAGGGCATTACTTGATACTATTTATAGCTTTTCTGCATTAATAAAAAGATATTATGACAGTTTAATTGAAAACGATATAAGCATTCCAGAAAGTCTAGCGGTAATAATAGAAGAGTTTAAACAATCTGAACTAAAAGAGGTTAAATATATGTGGGAAGACTTCAGTTTCAATAGTATTGATTAAAATTATATTATTTAAAGTCTTGTAGAATGTATAATTATTGACTAGGGATATCAATTATATGTATAATATAGCTAAGGAACAAAAACTCTTTAGAGTTTTTAGCGAGAAGGTGCCTGCACCATCTCGTATTTTTTTACATATGAATAAATTGTAGTCCATATATTTCCCCGAATGAATTCTGCAGCCGAGATAATTCCATAGAATAAGCAAAAAAATGCTAGCCTCGATTTAGCGTAGCGATTTTCGAGGCGTTTTTTTGGCGTTTCGTAAATGGAATATCT
>JBOFWC010000107.1:0-4019 GCA_051653405.1 Proteocatella sp.
ACATGTTTCTATTATACTGCATGGGCACAAGCATACATCTATATCAAGACCTCTGACTAATAATAAATTTTATATTGATCCTAAAAGAATGATTCACGTTTTTTCAGCAGGTTCAATAGGTTCAGATCGTGGTAGTAGGTCATATCAAGTCGTAGAGGTTCATTCTTCAAATGATACAATAGATGTACAAGCGACAAAATACATTTATGAAGGGATAGAATTTCAGAATGCAGAAACAATAACCTTTCCTCCAAAAGAAACAAACTTAATTGCAACATTTAATATCATAGATATATTAAAGTCTAGAAATTATGATTTACATGAACAATACATAAGGGTTGTTTCATTAAAAGACAAAAAATCGGAACAATATAAAGTAAATGAAGTTATTAATGATATTAGTAATACTATAACTACTTTTAAGGATATTCGTAGTTATTTAGAAAGACATCCAGATGTTGTTTTTATTCTACTACTATCAATTCATTATCGTATTCTTGTACAAGACGGAGTTACTCAAAATAAAAAAATGCTAGAGCAAATAAAAAAGACATTAAAAAGCATCTCTAATATTGAAGAAGATTATGCAAATGAAATATTTGACTTACAGCAAACTATAAAAGGTAGTTTTTATTTGAAAAAATATAAAGCAATACAAGAGAAACTTGAATATCATAAATATAAAAAAGAAACAGCATATATCGTAACAACTACTCATCTCTTAGATCTATACCTTAGTTTAGGTTATTATGGTGAAGTATACTTCAAAAGAGAAGGTCTTCAAAGTAAAGTGAACTTCAAACTTGAAGATGAAATCTTTAATGAAAATTTACCTACACCTTTTTTAAAAATAACAGGCGAAGAGGATAGAAGGACAGCCACTGTCGCATTTAAATGTTTAAATCCAACGGTTCATAAAACAGCAGTCTTAATAGTTAAAGATTTTGAAGAAAAAATATCTAAAATAGAAGATTCATTCAAAGAAATTGGATTAAAAATATATTATATTCGTCCTAAAGTTAACCCAGATGGTTATGAGCTCGAAAATTACAGCTTTGAGGCATATATTCCTAAGCTATTACCACTGCTAACAGGAGAACACTTATATAAACAAAAGGAAGTTTTTATTAGAGAATTAATTCAAAACTCATTAGATGCAATTTTACTTCGCACCAAGCTAGATACGACAGAATTTAATAAGGATATTTTGATAACAATTGGGCAAGTTGAAAAAGACGGAAAACCTGTAAAGTATCTAAAAATACGAGATTCTGGAGTTGGAATGGATCAATATAAAATAGAGAGATACTTCACTAGTATTGGACGTAGTTTTTATACTTCTGATGATTATATAGAACTTTTACAAGAGAAAAAAATAAATTTTAAAGCTGTTAGTAATTTTGGTATAGGTTTTTTGTCTGTTTTTATGGTTTGTAATGCTGTTAAAGTAATGACTAATAGTTATGATAAAGAGAAAAAGGGTATAGAAATGGAAATACCGAATTATGAAGGTTGCTTCTTCGTTAAAAAAGATGAGAAAAATGAGACTATTGGTACTGAAATAACATTGTATGAAGGAGATAAAAAGAGAATTAATCATAAAAATATTATAAAATATTTAGAAGATAATATTTTAAATATTGATTTAAATATTTCATTAGAAAATAAGATAGATGATCAAAGGCTGTTTATCGAGAAGAATAGATTGTTAAAAGAATTGTTTAAAAAAGAGAAGGATTTCTTATTTATTCCAATAGATAATGAAGGTCTTATAGCGGTAAGCTATGATGAAATGATTAAAAATATCAAAGAATATAAATACGGAATACTGATAAATCTAAATGGAAATGGGAAGTCTATTTTAATGAATTCAGGAATAAGAGTTACTGCTAGAATAAAAGGTTTGAAAATAGGAATAGATGATAATTATTTTGATAGCGATTCTCCATTTGATTTATATTATTTCTTCCCCTCTTCTTTTATTCAACTAGACGTTTCTCGAGAAAGAATATTATCATTTAGAAGTAAGGATAGTGATTCTACAATACATAAAACAGCAAGTACTATATTTAATAATCAAGCACGAGACTTTATTAATTTATTAATACATGAGAAAAGAGATGTAAAACTAAGTATAATTAATAATATAAGTAGCTTGCTTGGAAATAAAGGAAAGAATCCGCTAATAGAAAAGGAGATGCTTTGGATCTCATTATTCTTAAATAAGGATAATGAAGTTGAATTGTCATTTATTCCAGAAAAAGAATGTATTGATTCAAATCGTTTTTATACTTGCCATGGCGAAGTTAAAAACAAACAAATAATAATTGATATTGCTGCGAAATTTATTAAAGATGTACCTAATAAAGTAATTAATCAAAAGAAAAAGTCTAAAGATATAGTTGCTCAGAGCGTCAGAGAATTGGAGTCAATAGAGGCTTCAATATTTACACATGTAAATAAAACAATATTCACCAACTTCATCAATATTTCATATCATCAAAAGAAATTATTTTCTGCAAATACAGAAGAAGAGATGATTGCTATTATGAATCCTTCACTTTCTGCATTACTTGAATATACTCAACTTTTCAGTTCTAAAGAGAATATCAATAGTGTCAAATCTGATGATGTTTCGGAACGCATGTTTGATGACTTTTATCTTCGATGTTGTTCAATAGTTTCATTTAGAGATATAGGAAAAGTATTTTTGCTTCAATCTAAAAAAAAGAAGGAGGATTGAAAAAAGGATTAAGTTCTTTGATAAACAATTAAACATTATGATATACTGAATTTGAAGAAAGTAAACTTCTTTGGTAAAAGTGAATAAGTTAGCTTATCGTTTTAATACGCAGTATGTTAATAGGTTGTTGTGACAGCAACCGCAAAAAACCTCTGAAATAGCTTTTTATAAAGCATTTTAGAGGTTTTTGTATTTCTAAAGGAGTACAATAAGAGAGATCACTAATTCAGACACAATGAGAGTTCTACCCCTATGATCCAAAAGTATCTGAAAGGTCGATAGTGTCCAGAATTTTGTGTAAATAGAAAATAGCAGGGTTCAGATTTAAGTAATTAGATCTGGACCCTTTCATCAAAGATGCATATAAATTGATTCAGAATCAAGCCCCAACCTCTAGCAGACATAGTCCAATTTCTTTCAATTTCACCTAATGCAACGAACACTGCTTTTTAGGGTGTCATAATTAAGGAATAAAAGTATGTTTGCTTTGAACCTCGGAAAGTCTGGCCACCTTTCCCTACAATCCCTTTTTGTTGGTATTGATGCATTGGATATGATTTGCTAATGGTAAAGGATTTTTTCTCTTTACGGATAACCTTTTGCGTATGTCTTTTCCATCTACCGAACAAGTAGCCGAACAAGTTACCGAACAAGTTACCGAACAAATCAAAAGATTAGTCACTAAGCTTAGTGATCAAGTTTTGTCGACAAGTGATCTGCTGCAACAATTGAATCTCAAACATAGACCGACATTTATATATGACTATTTGAAACCTGCTTTGTATTCAGGTTTTGTAGAGATGACAATACCAGATAAACCGAATAGTCGTCTACAAAAATATAGATTAACAAAAGCGGGAAGACAATTTCTTGAGCTGATATTGGAAGAGAAGCATAGTTAATCTCTTGTATTTTGATCTCAAACGTACACTCTGAAGCTCTCGTAACACTGTGTCGGATAATTACATTTCGGAATTAGTATTGAGGCTTGGGCTTGTTTTTAACCATCTCGGCCATTGACGAGAGCAAATATCCAAACGAAATACATTCCTATTGTTGAGGTTTGTCTTTTTTGTATCATTTGATTGTTTTACAATATAAAGCAGGCAGTCTGATAGATTTCCGTTCTTCCGAGGTAATAAAAAAAGCGCTGAAAACTTTTGTTTTCAGCGCTTTTAGCGGAGAGAGAGGGATTCGAACCCCCGGTACCTTGCAGTACAACGGTTTTCAAGACCGCCGCATTCGACCACTCTGCCATCTCTCCAAAGAGGCATTG
>JBOFWC010000108.1:0-27524 GCA_051653405.1 Proteocatella sp.
TAGTTTAGATGCACTTGAATCTGCAAATGCCATCATTGTATTTGAAGAAAATATTATAGCTGTTGCCGCGAATATCATCATTTTTTTCATATTGGTTCTCCTCTTTATATAGAATCTAAATTTTTTATTTAAATTTCCGCATTAAGAGTTTTTCCAATAAAAAACTCTTCTTTCGGCAACTGGCTGCCTTTACAATTTCTTGTACTAAGGCCCTATAGCTTTGCGCCCTGCCCTTTCGGACAGTTTGCCTTTATCGATGAAAAGTGATTTCGTCAATACCTAAATATTTATTTTATTTTGCATCGTTTTATCTCGTTCAACTTATATACTTATTATACCACGTTTCTTAGATTTGTAAATGGTTTCACGCGATTTTATTCGTGGCAAAACTGCCTGATTAAACTAAAAAAATCCTACATTATTTTTCGAATAGCTTTTTTAAAAGCTTTAAATAATGTAGGATTTTAATTTTTTAGTTTAAAGAATCTCTATATTTTATTATAGTGGCAAGGTTTACATTTTCTATTTCTGAAAATTTTGCTGATGCATCTGAAGGACTGTTTAAAGACTCATCAGGTTTATACCAGCTTTTTTTTGAGAAGTACTCATAATAATCTCCTCCAAAATCAAAATGCCAGCCTTTTCTTGCATACATTTCATTTATAGCATATCTAAGTTCTGATTTATCCATATCTTTAAGATCCTCTTCGGTTAGACTCTTAGTGTCTGACGGAAGCAGATAATCATCCGAATTTTGATTATTTTCTTCAGGGTTTGAAGAATTATCACTGCTGTCTGTAGGTGTAACTGTGTTATCGGGATTAGTACTATCGTTATCCGGAGCTACAGGTTCTGCAGGTTCAGTAGGATTTTCAGAATCTGATGAGGTTTGAGCACTTTTTTGCGTAAACTGATTTTTTATATCACCTAAAATTCCTGATTTTATAGCAAATATTCCCATGGCTACAATGGCTATAATAATGAATGTGGTTATTATTATAGGGGCAAAAGATTTCTTTTTCTTCTTTTTCTTTTTTGAAGATGTTTTTTTCTTTGGGGCTTCACTAACTGGTTTTTCTGTTTTGTTTTCAAATGATAGCTCAGTTACTTTGCCGCCTGATTTATTAGCTCTTGAACTTTTTGTGTAGTCAAAAGATTGATCTTGTGAAGTGTTTTTTTCAATTTTAATATTAACGGGCTCAACCTCTTGGTCAGGAATTTTGTCCATAGCTTTAGATGTTGAGTTTTTATCTTCAGAACGAGATTTCTTTTTAGAAGAACTTTTTTTCGGTACCAATTCGCTATCAAAAACCATTGTATTTGATAGATCGATTACAGGTAAATCTGGTATTACATTTTCAGAATTTCTAGCTATATTATCAGATTTTTGTTGAGTTTCTTCTTTTTTATTTTGTTTAATATCGGATTTAATATCTGTATTTATTTTCTCTATTTTAGTTTTTGGAATATCATTTAAAGTGTTTTTTGGGTTTATGAAATCCTCAAATTCATCTTTAGTGCCATATAGTTCTTTTTCTTCTGCTTTTATTTCATCTTTTAAAGCTTTAGAAGCTATAAATGGTTTTCCGATTGAATTTAAGAAATCTTCTTCAATTGATTTTGCTTTGGTATCTTTCTCTTTTTTAGAGGTTATTACTGGGGCTATTTCTTCTTCGGGTGCAATGTATTCCCCGATTTTATCAGCCACAGTTTTACATAGTCTATCTTCTCTTGATTTTAATTTAGGACTTTTGGTCTTTTCGTTAAAATAAGTTTGAAGAAGTGCATGATTCTCCGCAGAAGTGTGTAGTTCTAGCGTGGTTCGATATTTCGAAAAACATTCATCAAACCGCTCTGAATCACCGTCGCACTCAAAAATATCAAGCATAACGTTTACGATTGAATTTGCATAAATTTTATTTAATGAAAGCTGTTTCCCTACGTTTAAAACTGCACCTAACAGATCTTTATTTTTTTCTATTTCTGAAAGGGCTTGAGAATATGCTTTGTTTTTATAAAAGTATTCTATTTTCTCAAAGGAAAATAGCGCTCTCTCTTTAGTAAAAAGTGGATTTCTTTCCAAAATAACACCGTCCTCTTAAGTAATCATGTACGTTTTAATTATATCATAAATACTTTAAAATAGAAGAAAAAATTTTTAATTTGTTATGTAAAATTATTCCGAAATATCAATATTTATGTTAATATATATAGGTGTATTTACACTATAATGAAAAAAGTCGTAGTAAGGAGATGTTATGTCAGATATAGTCAAGGTTCAAAACTTAGTATATAGATATGATGATGAGATAATAACTAAAAATGCAATAGATGATGTATCCTTTGAGATAAATGAAGGAGAATTTGTAGTTATAATAGGACATAATGGTTCTGGAAAAAGTACGCTTGCAAAACATTTTAATGGAATTTTTTATCCTACAGAAGGTGATGTATATATAGGTGGGATGAACACGAGAGATGATTCTTTAATTTGGAAAATAAGACAAAAAGCAGGTATGGTATTTCAAAATCCAGATAACCAGATAGTAGCGACAATTGTGGAAGAAGATGTGGCGTTTGGGCCTGAAAACTTAGGAGTAGATAAGGACACGATAAGAAAAAGAGTGGATGAAGCGCTTAAGCTTGTAAATATGAGTGAGTTTGCAAAAAAACAGCCTCATAATCTTTCGGGAGGCCAAAAACAAAGGGTTGCAATAGCTGGAATCATTGCAATGAGACCGGATTGCGTAATTTTTGATGAACCAACAGCTATGCTAGATCCAAGTGGAAGGAAAGAAGTAGTAGATACTATTTTAAAATTAAATAAAGAAGAAGGTAAAACGGTAGTTCATATAACGCATTTTATGGACGAGGCAACCGAGGCAGATAGAATTATAGTCATGGACGAGGGCAAAATAAAAATGCAAGGTAAGCCTAGAGAGATATTTTCAAGGGTAGAGGAACTTAATGCTCTTGGACTTGATGTGCCCCAAATGACAGAGCTTTCTTATGAGCTGAACAAAGAAGGCATAAGTGTTAAGCGTGATATATTAACAGTAGAAGAAATGGTGGAAGAGTTATGTCAATTGTTATAAAAAACTTAAGATATGTGTACAATGAAGGTACTCCGTTTGAGAGTGTAGCTATAGATGACGTAAGTATTGAAATTGAAGATGGAGAATTTGTAGGGCTTATAGGGCATACGGGTTCTGGAAAAAGTACATTTATACAACATCTAAATGGACTTATAAAACCTTCTAGTGGAAGTATTGTTGTAAATGGGATGGATATAACAAAAAAAGGAGTTTCTTTAGTAGATATAAGGAAAAAAGTAGGGCTTGTATTTCAATATCCAGAATATCAGCTTTTTGAAGAAACTATATATAAAGATATAGCATTTGGACCTGAAAAGCTTGGGCTTTCAGAAAAGGAAGTAGAAGAACGTGTGTTTGAAGCTATGAAAATGGTAGGGCTTGATCCAGAAAAATCAAAAGATAAGTCGCCATTTGAATTATCTGGTGGACAAAAGCGTAGAGTGGCAATAGCTGGAGTTATAGCTATGAAGCCGGATGTGTTAATTCTAGATGAACCTACAGCAGGCCTTGATCCTCACGGTAGAGATGAAATTTTAGCCCAGATAAAAGCCATTCACGATAAGCAAAAGACTACTATAATATTGGTATCCCATTCAATGGAGGATATGTCTAAACTTGCGGATAAACTTATTGTTATGAATCGTGGAAAGGTAGAATTTATAGGAAGTCCTAAAGAAATTTTCAGACACGAACAAAGACTAAATGAGATTGGACTAGGAGTCCCTAAAGTGGTGACGCTTATGAACGAACTTAGAGCAAAGGGCTACAATGTAGAAAAAGATATAATAACAATGGAAGAAGCAAAACAACAGATACTTAAATTGATAAGGAGTAAAAATAATGCTTAAGGACATAACGCTTGGGCAATATTACCCAACGAACTCAAGAATTCATAAACTAGATCCAAGAGTAAAAATAATGTTTACTTTTGTATTTATGATAACGATATTTATGATAAATAAATTCTATCCTTTTTTGCTTGTAGTAGGATTTTTAGGACTTCTTTCAAAAACTTCTAAAATTCCAGGCAAATATCTTTTAAAAGGTGTAAAACCGTTATGGCCACTTTTGGTTATAACCTTTCTTATAAATGCCCTTTTGACCCAAGGGGAAGTTATATGGTCGTTAGCATTTCTAAAAGTTACAACAGAAGGGCTTAGAATTGGGGCGTTTATGATTATAAGACTGACGCTTCTTATAGTAGGAACTTCACTTCTAACACTTACTACAGCACCGATAGAGCTTACTGACGGAATTGAGAAACTTTTAAATCCGTTCAAAAAAATCGGACTTCCAGCACATGAAATAGCCATGATGATGACTATTGCGCTTAGATTTATACCGACGCTTCTTGAAGAGACTGATAAAATAATGAAAGCTCAGATGGCAAGAGGTGCGGATTTTGAAAGTAAAAATCTGATTGAAAGAGCAAAGAGTTTGGTGCCGCTGTTAGTGCCACTTTTTATAAGTGCATTTAGAAGGGCGGACGAACTTGCAATGGCAATGGAAGCTAGATGTTACAGAGGTGGCGAAGGTAGAACTAGAATGAATGAAATATCTATGACTAAAGCAGATTATAGAGCATTTATAGTAAGTAGTATAATAATGATAGGAATTGCATTTACTAGATTTTTTAACTTTGGTATTTAAAGTACTATCAATATAGGTGATAATTTGGTATAATCTTTCTATTGAAAATATAATTAAGGTGGGATAAAACAGTGACTGAAAAAACAAAAGCAATTTTAAAAATAGCAGGGATTGCATTAGCATTCGTACTGCTTGTGGTAGGAACTATAATGTACAAGAGTTGGTGGCTTAAGGTGCCATGTGCAATACTTGCAGGTGTAGTGGGCTGGATGCTAGTAAGAATATATCTTTCTTACAAGAGAAAAAAATATGCAATAGAAGGCAAAGTACTTTCTATAACGCCTCCTAAAAACAGATTCAAAATAGGTAAATATACAGTAATAGTTAAGACTGGAAAATCATCTAAAAAACTATATTCATGGCAGAAACTTTCTATGAAAGTTGGCAATAACTATGCTATCTACTATGAAGAAAAATCTAATCAAATTATAAAGTATGAAACAATGAAAATTAATATGGCAGCAAGACCAAAAGGAAATATACCGCCACAGTTTAGATAAGAATTGAGGATTAAATGTACAGAGTATTAGGAAATGAAGTTGTAGACACTGAAGAACTTATATCGATAATTAATCAAAATACAACTATAAAAGTAAGAGAAGATATAAGTAATGCTACAAAACGTGATGATGCTGTAGGTTTAAGGATAGCAGTATCAGTATCCAACTTAGGCTATGATTCTGATGTTAAGTATGAAGATGAAGAACAAATGAATCTTTTGTTGACAAAATCAGATGAATATGTCGAAAAAGAACTGCAGGAAATAATTTCTGAATTTGCAGAAAATACTGAATACAAGGTATATGCTTATTCTTTTGATGAAGTGAAAAACGAAATACTTCTTGTATTTGCAATGATGAGTGAGTATAATGCGCATAGAAAGCTCAGGGATGTAATTAAAAGATTATTAACTATTTAGAATTTTTTGTAATTTTTAAAATAAACATATTGAAATACCTAAAAAAGATACTCCTTTCGAGTATCTTTTTTTTATTTGAACATAAATTTTACAATTATCCAACAATGGGTTTTATCTGATAAAATGTGAATTTTGAATGTTGAACGCATGCAAATTTCAAAAATAAAATACTTTTGAAAAATAAATTGTATTGAAAAACTTAATTTATTGTGTTATCTTATATGAAAAGGTTGTTATTTCGTGGTTTGTACAATCTTTGAATGAAACTGTTAATTGCAAGAAGAGAGAATAGTATATTCAAGGGAGGAAAATGAAAATGAAGAGAAAATTTAAGTCAGCTTTAGCATTGTTAGCAGCATTTACCATGGGGATATCACTTGTAGGATGCGGAGGATCAGGAGATACATCTGGAGCAGCTGAAGGGGAATTAACAAATGGAGGAAACTATATCTTTGCAACAGGAGGCACCTCTGGTACTTATTATCCGCTTGGCGGGGCTATGGCAACTATAATAAATGGAGCTGTAGAAGGAACTAATATTACAGTTCAATCAACAGGCGCTTCTAAAGAAAATATAATGCTTGTTTCAAAAGGGGAAGCAGATTATGCAATAGTACAAAATGACGTTTTGGATTATGCGGACAAAGGAGTTCAGCTTTTTGAAGGAGAAAAAGTAGCAGGAGTAAGTACAGTGGCTTCTATATATCCTGAAATAGTGCAACTTGTTGTAAGTGCAGATAGTGGAATAAAAACAGTAGCGGATCTTAAAGGTAAAAGAGTATCTATAGGAGATGCTGGTTCTGGAGTTGAAGCAAATGCGATTCAAGTACTTGATGCATATGGAATGACAGTTGATGATATTAAAGTAAGCAGACTTTCATTCAAAGAAAGTGGAAATGCATTTAAAGATAATCAAATAGATGCGTTCTTTGTAACAGCAGGCGTTCCTAATACAGCTATAGTAGAGCTTGCAGTAACAAGACCTATTAATCTTTTAAATATTGATGGCGCAGAGGCGGATAAGCTTTTAGAACAATATCCATTCTATACTAAGATAACTGTACCTAAAGATGTTTATGGAACCGCAGCAGATATCGAAACAATAGCAGTTAGAGCACTTATAATCTGTAGAAGTGATTTAAATGAAGGCGAAGTTTATAACTTTACAAAAGCTTTATATGACAACCTTCCTGCTTTAGGAGAGGCTCATGCAAAAGGTAAGGAGATTATTTTAGAACAAGCTAATGATGGGGTAACAGTAGCGCTTCATCCAGGAGCAGCTAAATACTTTACTGAAGTTGGAGTGGGTTAATGAAAAATAAATTACAGATAGGGCTTTTAGCCCTGTCTGTTTTACTTATAGCTTTTGTATTAGCATTGCCTTTTTTTGACAGACTTGTACTTGAAACTAGGAATCATGAAATTTTAAAAAGCTACAATTTAAAAGAAGGCGATTATTTTGATATTAAATTTAGACATTCTGTAAATAAGGGACTTATAATTGAAAGGTACATGCTTAATAAGAAAGACGGTTTAATATTTTTAGAATATGGATGGTTTGAAAATTATGGAGCGGGTATGATGGATACTATAGATGAGAGTATGAAAATGGAGCAAGACGGAGAAATGCTAAAAATAACTTTTCCTAAAAAAGAAATTAAAAGTGTAAAGTTTGCATCAGCTGGCATAGCTAATCATATTTTTATTTATGGAGATGAGGAGTTTAACTTATTTGAGAATTGTCCTTACAAGACTATAGATATAGGTATAAAAAAATTGTCACTGTTAGAAATAATAAAATCTTTTTAGAAAGGAAGTGTAAGATTGAAATTCAGCAAAAAAGAGAAAAAACAGACTGAGATGAAAAATGTAACACTAGAGGCTGAAAATCAGGAAATAGATAAGGATGAGCTTCTAGCTAAACTTGATAAGGAGTCCGCTTTTAGAAAATTGGAGGGGCCTTGGAAAAAAATAACAACTATTATTTTATTTTGTTTCACTATGTTTCAACTTTATACATCGCTTCTTGGAACTTTTCCAGCACAACTTCAAAGGATGATTCACTTAGGGTTTGTAATAACTTTAGCATATCTTTTATATCCAGCAACATCTAAAGGAAGTAGAACGAAAATAGCCGTACTGGATTACATATTTTCAGCAACTTTTTTTGGGATTGTAGCATATTATATAACTAATTATAATGAAATTATAAATAGATCGGGATCATACAATCAAGTTGATGTAATTGTTGGAATAATTGCTATTTTACTTGTACTAGAAGCTTGTAGAAGAGTGGTTGGATGGCCTATTGTTATAATTGCAACAGTATTTATATGTTATGCTTATTTTGGAAGAAGTATGCCAGGATTTTTAAACCATAGAGGATATGGAGTGGAGCGTATAGCAACGCATCTGTTCTATACTACAGAAGGGATTATAGGGCTTCCTTTAGGAACTTGTTCAACATTTATATTCTTATTTATACTATTTGGAGCATTTTTAGAAAAAACTGGAATTGGTCAGTTTTTTATAGATGTGGCAAATTCAATAGCAGGGTTCGCAGCTGGAGGGCCAGCAAAGGTTGCAGTACTTACGTCAGCGCTTCAAGGAACTATTTCAGGGTCTTCAGTTTCAAATACGGTATCAACTGGATCGTTTACTATACCACTGATGAAATCGCTAGGATATAAACCAGAATTTGCTGCAGCGGTTGAGGCGGCAGCTTCTACTGGTGGACAGATAATGCCTCCTATAATGGGTGCGGCTGCATTTCTTATTGCAGAAGCAGTTGGGGTTCCATACCTTGAAGTAGCTAAAGCAGCTATAATACCAGCACTACTATATTTTACTGGAATTTGGATGATGATTCACCTTGAAGCGAAGAAAATTGGTCTTGTAGGTATTCCAAGAGAACAGCTTCCTAAAGTAGGACCAATATTAAAAGAAAGAGGACATTTAATACTGCCTATAATAGTAATAATAGTGCTTCTTGCTATGGATATGTCACCGATATATGCAGCTACAAGAGGGATTTTAGCAGCTATTATAGCTCCGTATCTAAGAAAAAGTACTCATGTACCATTTAAAGATTTAGTCGAAGCACTTATAAATGGTGCAAGAAATGTAATAAGTGTAGCTTGTGCGTGTGGAGTTGCAGGTATGATAGTTGGAATAGTTACGCTTACAGGGATTGGGCTTAAACTTGGTGGTGGACTTATAGCGGCAGCTGGAGGAATGATATCACTTACACTATTCTTTACGATGATTACTTCACTTATTCTTGGAATGGGAGTACCAACTACAGCAAATTATCTTATAACATCTACTATAGCAGCACCGATAGTTATGCAATTAGGAGTACCGGCACTTGCGGCTCACTTATTTACGTTCTATTTTGGAATACTTGCAGATATAACGCCACCAGTAGCACTTGCAGCGTATGCAGGCTCAGCGATAGCCAAAGGAGATCCTTTTAAAACGGGAGTTCAAGCGACTAAACTTGCAATTGCGGCGTTTATAATTCCATATATATTTGTAATGAACCCGGCGCTTATAATGATAGATACTACATTAATGGAAGTGGTGAGGATTACAATTACTTCGCTTATAGGAATGTTTGGAATAAGTGGTGGTATGACGGGTTGGGTATATGGGCATGCTAATATACTAGAGAGGATTGCGCTTATAGCAGGAGGATTAATGCTTATAAATCCAAGTATAGCAACTGATATTGCAGGAGTTGGAGTTATAGCAGTAATTCTTATGTACCAAAAAGTAAGATATAAAAATAAAGCTATGGCTGCATAATTTAGACAAATATTAAACATAAATTAAAAATTTCTTTTTAGATTAAAATTAATAAAAGTATGATATTGTATAAATGCAGGAGGAATTAATTCTCCTGTATTTTTTTGTAGTAAAAGTGTAATATCTGTGTAACTGAAATGAAGCATAAAGCGAGTATAATTTATAAATGAGTACTATAAGATTATTTTAGAATCAAGGAGTAGTTATGAGATATTTTACTATAAAAAAAGCATTAAAAAAAATAGCAGTAACGTCTTTAGTTATTATTCAGTGTATGACAACGTTTAGTTATGCAGATATGATATATGAAAATTCATATGAAATAACAGTAAGTGAGGGGATTGTACACAAAAAAATTACGCAGATGTATGATGATGGAGTGCAGTCGATAAATTTAATTGTTGCAGATATTCAAAATGATGCAGTTGATTTTGAAGTACTCTATAACCAAGTTTCAGGGTTTGTAAATAGAGAAACGTTAAGTAAATTAGTAGCACAAAAACCAAATACTGTAGCGGCGGTGAATGCGGACTTTTTTTCCATGTCTACTCCAAGTTATTCAATGGGAGCTATAGTAGATGATGGGAAAATACTTTCCACGCCTCACTATGACCCAGATAAAATGGCTTCTTTTATGGTTGATGAGAGTGGGAATGCATTTATAGATTATTTAAAGTCTGGAGTTACATTAAAAAATGAGACTAAGGGGAATTCGACTACTGGATACAGTATAAATAAGCATGCGAACAATTTTGCATCCCCTTTAATATTTACGAATGAATACAGAAGAAAAACTCCTGGACAAGAGGGGGTAAAGAGCACTACTATAGTAGAAGTTATAGTAGATGGGGGGATTGTTAAAGAGGTAAGAAGAGGACAGTCATCTACAGAAATTCCAAAAGATGGATATGCTATAGTTGCAAGTGGAATGAAGGGGGATCAGCTTCTCAATAATTTCTCATCGGGAGACATAATTGACATGAGCACAAAGATGACAGACTCATATGACGATTTAAGTGAAGCTGTAGGTGGTGGAACCATGATACTAAGAGATGGGATGCTTGCGCCGATAACTCATAAAATTACGGGTAAATCTCAGCGAACTGCAATTGGAATTACCTATGATAAGAAGATTGTACTTATGACAGTAGATGGAAGAAAAAGCCCATATATAGGTATGCAGGAAACTGATGTTGCAAATTTTTTGCGTAAACAAAATGTTAAAGATGCTATGATGTTTGATGGTGGCGGATCTACTGAGATGATAGTAAATAAAAAAATTGTAAATCAGTTAGATTCAGAAAGAAAGATATTAAATGGAGTAGCGCTTGTAAATAATAGACCAAGAGGCAGTTTTAGTAAACTTGAAGCTGTGCTTGAGACGGATAATCTTTTTCAAGGAGATAGAGTAAAACTTGCGGTACAAGGCTTTGATAGCAATATGAATCCAGTACAAATTTCAGATGTAAAAGTTTCAGGAAGTGGAGTATCGGCAGAATATAGCAATGGTTATATTACGTTTAAATCAGGGGGAAAAGGAAGTCTAAATATAAGTTCTTCAGGCGTAAGTACGAGTATACCGGTAGAGGTAACTTCAGCAAACAATAATGACCCTAAGAAGGTTAATGATATGAAGGATTATGATATAGTTTTATTACCAGATACCTCAAAAGATAAAGACCAAATCATGGCTCAAGCTATAAATGGAATGCTTACAGAGCAAGTGAATGCTAAAGCTAAACTTGCGGTAAATTATTTTAATAAAAATCAAGATTTAAGTAATAATATAAAAACAGCTAAAGAGTCAATATACAAAGCTTCGCAATTTGTAGAAAAAGATGGCACGAGATATCTTGGAATAGATTCTACAAAGGGTATTGGTAGCATATCTGGGCAGTGGCAGAGCATAAAATCTGCGCTTTCATCAAACAATAAGAATGTAGTTATAATGATGAATTCAGGTCTCAATCTAGATGTATCTGAAAAGGCTGTATTTAGAAAGCTTGTTCAGGAAGCTTCCAAAACTAAAAATATATTTGTAGTAAGTAAGGGGAGTGAATATTCTTCTTATGCAGAAGGTAATGTAAGTTATATAAAAATGAGAGATTTTTCTCAAATAAATGCCTCAAAAGAAGATGAATATAAGGTTTTGGTATTTAAAGATAATGGTTCTGATTTGAGCTATAGTTTTGTAAAAGTCATAAAATAAGAATACAAAAAAGCGGTGAAATAAAAATAAAAAAAAACTATTGACATCAGTAGACTAATATATTACAATTAAGAAAATTAATATTCTTGATACCTTATCAAGAGCGGTGGAGGGAATGGCCCTGTGAAACCCGGCAACCAGCAGAAATGTATGGTGCTAATTCCTGCGAAATTGAAAGATTTTGGCAGATGAGGTTTATTATGACAAATAATATTATCCTCTTTGCATAAAACAAAGAGGATTTTTTAATTGCACAATAGCGAAAATCAGCATTAGCAGTTGAAACGATAGACCAGGTACAAGAAAGATTACAATATTATACTATTTGTATTAAGTAAAGGAGAACAGAAAAAGAATGAGAAGACTATTCACTTCAGAATCAGTTACAGAAGGGCATCCAGACAAAATCTGTGATCAGGTATCAGATGCGATATTAGATGCGATTTTTGCAAAGGACCCAAATGCTAGAGTAGCTTGTGAAACAGCAGTTACTACAGGTATGGTAATGGTTATGGGCGAGGTTTCTACTAACACATATGTAGATATTCAAACAATAGTAAGAGATACTGTAAGAGAGATTGGGTACGACAGAGGAAAATATGGTTTTGATGCAGAAAATTGTAGTGTTTTAAATGCGATTCATGAACAGAGTGCAGATATAGCTATGGGAGTTGACGAAGCTCTTGAAAGTAAAGCTGGAGAAATGAAAGATGATATAGAGGCAGTTGGAGCAGGAGACCAGGGAATAATGTTTGGTTTTGCTTGCGATGAAACTCCAGAACTTATGCCACTTCCGATATCGCTTGCACATAAGCTTGCAAGAAGACTTTCAGAAGTAAGAAAAAATGGTACACTAGATTACCTTAGACCAGATGGAAAAACTCAGGTTACTGTAGAATATGATGAAAACGGACCTGTAAGAATAGATACAATTCTTATATCTACTCAGCACGCAGAAAGTGTTACTATTGAACAGATTAAGAAAGATCTTATTGAGCATGTTATAAAGCCGGTTATAGATCCAGCTATGCTTGATGAGAACACAAAATACCTTGTAAACCCTACAGGAAGATTCGTAATAGGTGGACCTCATGGAGATGCTGGAGTTACAGGTAGAAAGATTATAGTTGACACTTATGGAGGATACTCAAGACACGGCGGTGGAGCATTCTCTGGTAAAGATCCTACAAAAGTAGATAGATCAGCAGCTTATGCAGCTAGATGGGTAGCTAAGAACGTAGTAGCAGCAGGTCTTGCTAAGAAATGTGAAGTTCAGCTTGCATATGCAATCGGAGTAGCTAAACCAGTTTCAATACTTGTAGATACTTTTGGAACAGGTATAGTAGATGATGAAAAAATTGCTGAAGCTATAAATAAAAACTTCGATCTTAGACCGGGTGCTATAATAAGAGACTTAAAACTTAGAAGACCTATATACAAGCAAACAGCAGCTTATGGTCACTTTGGAAGAACTGATATAGACCTTCCTTGGGAAGAAACTAATAAAGTAGAAGCTTTAAAAGCAAGCATATAAAAATTATTTAAGAATTTATTGAATATATTAAATGGTAAAAAATCCTCGAAGTTTTATTCGAGGATTTTTTGTGATTATTATTATTCCTTAAATACATATTCCCAAACATATGCGAAAGTAGTATAATTGTAATTGTGCGCAATTATAAAAAATAAATTATTTTTAGGAGACAACATGGATAAAATAACAAAAAATTATATAAAAATAGGACTTGCAGGAGTGTTTTGGGGGACGCTTGGACTTTTTGGGAAAGTTTTAGGAAAATATGGACTTAGTTCAGAAATGATAGCGTTTTCAAGACTTTTTTCTGGATTCATAATATTAGCAGTTATATTTGCAATAAAGGATCCTAAGGTATTAAAGATAGATAAAGCAGGTCTTTGGAGCTGTTTTGTAATAGGGATAATTTCACAAGGATTATTTAACCTTTCTTACTTTGGCTCAATTAAGCTTGTAGGGTCTTTTACAGCAGTGGTACTACTATATTTTTCACCTGTAATAATGTTTCTTCTTGGAACATTTATGTACAAGGAGAAAGCAAGTAAAAAGAAAATATTTTCAGTATTAGTATGTCTTGTGGGATGTATATATGGAGTTACAGGGGGAGATTTTTCTTCGCTTCAAAGTAATACATTAGGGATAATCCTAGGACTTTTAGCGGCACTTACTTATTCTTTAATGCCAGCACTTAGCAAAAAATCTACATTTAAATATAATCCATTTACAATAATAATATACAGCTTTATGTTTGGGGCGCTTATGCTTGTGCCATTTGCAAAACCAATATCATCTGTTATGATGATAGAAGATAAGAGTGCGTTTATTGTAATTCCATTATTTGGGCTTGTAGCATCGAGTATTCCATACTGCCTTTATATTCCATCGCTTCATAATGTACAGGTTTCAAAGCTTGGAGTTATAGCATCGCTAGAACTTGTGGTATCTATAATAATAGCGGTACTATTTTTAAAAGAGCCAATGAGCATGGGAAAAATGGTAGGTGCGGGACTAATAATTGCATCAATTTTAATAATGAATACTAATATAGAATTACCTAATTTTAAAAAGCACAAAAAGACAATGAAATAAATTTGTAGTATACTTAGTGTATTTATTTTAAGGAGGTTTTAATATGAAGCTTTTTGATATGACACACTTAATAAAGGAAGATATGCCGGTTTTTCCAGGAACGGAAAAACCTATTTTAAAAACTGCAAATACGATAGAAAAAGATGGCTTTAAAGAGACTCTGATGTCAATGTTTTCCCATACAGGAACTCATATGGATGCACCCTCTCATATATTTAAAGATAGAAAGAATTTAGATGAGTTTGAGGTATCTTATTTTTCAGGAAATGCTTTTGTTATGGATTTTAGTAAAAAGCGTGAAGGAGAAAATATAGATATAGATGAGCTTTTAAAATATGAAGAAAAAATAAAACTTGCGGATTATGTTATAATAAGAACAGGGTGGGACAGATATTGGGGTATGGATGAATATTACCAAGAGTTTCCTGTTTTGACAAAGGAAGCGACGGAATATCTTGTACAAAAAAATATAAGAGGAATTGGACTGGATACTATATCTTTGGATAGTATGAAAGATATATCATTACCAAATCATAGAATAGTGCTTTCTAATGATATGGTTATAATTGAAAATCTTACGGGTCTAGAAGTTTTTGGTGAAGAAATATTTATGGTTTATTTTATGCCACTTAAATATAAAGCGGCAGATGGAGCACCTATTAGAGCATTTGGAAGTATTAACTAATGAATTAAGGTATTGTTTTGAAAGGAAAAAGATGGTTAAAGATTATATTGATTCTCTAAACAAGATATATGAAAAAGTAAGTCCAGGAGATTGCAGCGGGTGCGGAAATTGTTGTAGCGAATCTGTGGGAGCAAGTTTTGTGGAAGCAGAGGTTATATTTGAAGCACTTAAAAATATGGACAAGGTAAAGCGCGAAGTTATTTTAGAAAAGCTTATGAACTATTATTTTGATATATATGATATAAGACAAAAATGTCCATTTTTAGGTGAAGATAAGCTTTGTGCAATATATGAAGTAAGACCACTTAATTGCAGACTATATGGGCACTGGAAAAAGGATGAATATAATGCCAATCTTGAAAGACTGAGCTTTCAAAATGCTGACATCTCAAGAGTTATATTAGAAGAATATGGGTATAAGGTATCTGATGAATATCTTGGATTTGCTATAGAGTATTGCAGTAAATTTAAAGGTGAAATTTTTCCACTGAGTTTAAGGAATGAGCTTTATGATGAACTTATAGTTTTAGATTCTAAGTATTTTGTAAAAAATAAAATAATTGTAGCGTATGAGGATAAGGGGATTGTAGAACATATTATAGATAAGCTTTTCTCGAAGCAAAGGATATATACGCTTAAAATGGATGGGAAATTGAGTGGAAAATTGAGAAGAAGGCTTATAGAATTAGCGAAATATAGGATAGGGGCAATGTGATGTCAGAGGTTATAATTAAATGCTGTACAGACTATGAATATGATACATTATATGGCAAAATACACGATATGCTTGATAAGTCGGGACTTGAGATAAAACCTGGAATGAATGTGCTTATAAAAGCAAATCTTTTGGCAAAGAAACTTCCGCAGCAGTGTGTTACTACAAATCCAAATGTTATAAGAGCAGTAGCTCAATATATAAAAGCTAAAAATGCAGTACCTATAATTGCAGATTCTCCCGCGGGACCGTTTAATGAAAATGCATTAAAGGCTATATATGCAGCTACGGGAATGGAAGAAGCAGCACTTAAAACTGGAGCGATTTTAAACTATGACACATCGTTTTCAAACGTTAAGCTTAAAGATGCAAAGACTCTAGATAAAATAGATGTTATAAATGCAGTTATAAATGCACATATGATAATAAATGTAGCTAAATTAAAAACTCACGTTATGATGACTTATACTGGGGCGGTTAAAAATCTTTATGGAGTTATTCCAGGGCTTACTAAAGCTTCATATCACATGAAGCTCCAGCAGCCAGAAAACTTTTCAAATCATCTTATAGATATATGTGAATTTGTAAAACCAAATTTTTCTATAATAGATGGAATCCATGCTATGGAAGGGGATGGCCCAAACAGTGGAGAAAAGGTTGAATTTGGGTATATATTAGGAAGTGCAGATCCATATAGCCTTGATTTGGCAGCAAGTGAAATGATAGGAATTGATGAAAATGAAATAGCTACTATAGTAAATTCTAAAAAACGAAACCTTATAAATGTAGATAAACTTGAGGTTTTGATAGAAACTGACGAAGGTTTACTAAACCTTGATTTTCAAGAATTTAAATCATATATAAGAAGCTTGGAATTAAAGCCTTTTAAAAAACCTAAGGCTCAAAGTGTAAACTTTTTATCTGGTAAAGTTCCTAAATTCATAGAAAACTATCTTGTGGATAAAAGTAAATCAAAACCATATTTTATAGCAGAAAAATGCATTGGCTGTGGACATTGTGTGCGAAACTGTCCTGCGAAGATAATTCATCTTGAAAATAAGAAAGCAATAGTGGATATCGGAAAATGTATAAGTTGTTTCTGCTGTCATGAGGTATGTCCAAAAGATGCAGTTGAAATAAGAGTACCATTTATAGCAAAAATACTTTTTAGAGAAAAATCATAATTATTAGGGTTAAAAATTTTAATAATATAGACAATATTGAAAAAACATTATAAAATTATAGTAGAATGATTTAAATTATATGGAGGGTAACAATGGAAGACGGAGTCGGGCGATATATCAAGAATTTTTTTAACAGACCTTTAGGAATAGTAGCTTCGAATTGGAGCACAAAAAAAAGAAGCTTTAAGATATCAGGACAGGAAGATAAGGATAGAGCCGAAGATATTGCTAAGGAAGAATTTATAAACAGTCTGGAAGAAGATGAAACCGTAAAACAGTATGTTAATGATTTTGAAAGAAATATGATAACCAAGGTGTTGAAACTTTATGACCTTAGGGCTAAGGATATAATGACACCTAGAACATCAGTTTTTGCAGTAGATATAAATGATGAAATTACGGACATACTTGACGAGATGATAGAAGAACGTTATTCTAGAGTTCCTGTATATGACAAGGACATAGATAATATTATTGGAGTTCTTCATGTTAAGGATATATTTGCACAGGTTAGAAAAGGAAATCTTGAACTTGTAAATCTTAGAGGCTTGATAAAAGAGCCATATTTTATACATGAATATAAGCCTATTGATAAACTTTTAATAGAGATGCAAAGAGACCGAACTCATATGGGGCTTATAATAGATGAATATGGTGGGTTTGCAGGAATTCTTACTATAGAAGATATAATAGAAGAAATTGTAGGAGATATTGATGATGAGGATGATGAACCTGAATCACTCGAACATATTCAAAAAATAAGTGATACGACTTATAAGGTAGATGGATATGTTAGTGTTTCAGAAATAAATGATGAACTTAATCTAAATCTTCCTACAGATATAACGGAAACCATCGGAGCACTTCTTTTAGGGGAGCTTGGAAAAATTCCTACAGAAGATAAAGATAAGAGTAGTGCGATTATAAATGGAGTAGAACTTAAGGCTATAAAAGTAAATGAAAAAAGAATTGTTAATCTTCTTTTAAAAATAAAAGTTTAAATTTATAAATATAAGTTTAATAAGTACCTTAAGGGGTATAATATTAATACAAAGTCAATTGACTAATACCTTTAACTGTTACCTTTTGAAAGGGGTGATGCCGTTGGGAATTGAAGCGCTAGAGTCAGCTGATTCACAGGGTAATTTGGTAAAATTGAGTGATTTTAAAGGCAAAAAAGTAGTTTTGTTCTTTTATCCGAAAGCCAACAGTTCGGGATGTACCAATGAAGTACTTGCTTTTAAAGAACTTTATGAAGAGTTTAGAAAGTTAGGTGTTGCCGTTTTAGGAATAAGTAAAGATTCGGTTAAAGCACAAAGTAATTTTAAACAAAAATACGACCTACCATTTGAGCTATTGAGTGATGAAGAAGCTAAAGTATGTGAAGCATACCAAGTGCTAAAAGAAAAGAGCATGTATGGCAGGAAGTATATCGGTATTGAAAGAAGTACTTTTGTTATTGATGAAGATTCGAATATAATGAAGGAGTACCGGAATGTAAAAGTTAAAGGACATGCAAATGATGTTTTGGAATTCCTCGCACAAATGCAGAAGCAGTAATTTGGAGTAGGAGTTTTATCCTGTTATAACAGATTGATATAGGTAAACTAATTTTAATATTTTAGTTTTTAAGGATTTAGATTCAAGATTCAAGATTCAAAGTTTCAAGATTCAAGATTCAAGATTCAAGATTCAAGATTCAAGATTCAAAGATTCAAAGATTCAAAGATTCAAAGATTCAAAGATTCAAGATTCAAAAATTTTTATTAGAAAGTACAACTGAATATGAATAAATTTTGAAATAGGACTTATATGTACACTTATAGGTCCTATTTTTGTATTTTAAATTTTATGGTCAAATATTTAAATTATGATATAATAGAGATAATATTTTATTAAATAGGAGGGTTTTATGGCATCGAAGTTACTTTTGTATATGCTGCTTCTTGGAGCGGGACTATTTTTAGGAAGAAAAGGCTTTATTGGAGAAAAGGTATATGATTCACTGGATCTTATTCAAATGATGTGCCTTATGCTCCTTTTATTTATGATGGGAATAAATTTAGGAGCCAATAAGAAAATTGTGGAATCTATAGCAGAAATTGGACTCACGGGTTTTACCTATGGAATATTTACTGTGGTATTCAGTATAATATTTGTAAATATATATGCAAGATTTATATACAAGAAAGGATAGCTTATGACAAAGAAAATATTGATATCAGTTACGCTTGGAGCGTTATTAGGATTTTTCTTTATCCCAGAAAGCTTTCTTAAATACATAGGAACAATAATGGATATTGGACTTTGTGCGCTTTTATTTTTTGTAGGGACAGATTTAGGGAGAAATAAAGAAATTTTTTCACAGATGAAAGAAATTGGAGTAAAAGTAATAGGGCTACCATTTATAGTTGCACTTGGAAGTATTTTTGGAGCTATATTAGCAGGGCTTATATTTGGATATTCACCGGCAGAAAGTGCAGCAGTAGGTTCTGGCTTTGCGTGGTATACTTTAGCACCTATAATAATTTCACCTTATTCAGCAGAGCTTAGTGCAGTTGCTTTTTTAGCAAATGTTACAAGAGAGGTTACAGCTATACTTTTTATTCCAGTTATAGCGCAAAAAATTGGATATCTTGAAGCAGTTTCTACGACTGGAGCAGCAGGAATGGATACGCTTCTGCCAGTAGTTTCAAAATCTACTGATTCAAGAACTGCGATAATATGTTTTATAAATGGCGTTGTACTTACAATGCTTGTACCTATTTTAGTATCATTTTTTATACAGCTTTAAAATTATAATGAGAACATATGATAGCCCGCGGTTGTAGGCAAATGAAAAAACGACAAAGTTGTACCGATCCCCAAAAGTTAGATTAAAAATCCAATGATTGGAGGTCGGTATTTTTTATTTCATATATTATCAAATTTACGTTCTAAAGTGCTTTTATAGCCTCAACTATTGCAGGGATAACAGATTTATCTAAAGAATTAGGAAGTATATATGTTTTAGAAAGTTCGTCTTCTTTTACTACGCCAGCAATTGCTTTTGCAGCTGCAAGTTTGATATCTTCGGTAAAAGCTTTAAGTCTTAAATCAAGTACGGCTCTAAAAATTCCTGGGAAAACAAGGACATTATTTATTTGGTTATCAAAATCCGAACGTCCTGTACCCACTATAAATGCGCCTGCTTCTAAAGCATCTTGTGGCATTATTTCTGGAACAGGATTTGCCATAGCGAAGATAATAGGATTATTCATGCTTTTTACCATGTCTTTTGAAAGGACATTTGCAGCAGAAACTCCTATGAATAAATCTTTTCCTTTTATTACATCCGCAAGCGTGCCGCTTTCATTATGGATATTTGTAAGTTTCGCCATTTCTAGCTTAGCCTCATTTAAATCTGTTCTATCAAGGCTTAGGGCACCCTTAGTGTCGCATAGCACTACATTTTTTATACCCGCTTTTTGTAAAAGTTTACATATTGCGATGCCTGCAGCACCGGCTCCATTTATAACGCACTCTATATCTTCTATTTTGCTAGCTCTAAGTTTAAGTGCATTTATAAGGGCAGAAAGTACAACTATAGCAGTCCCATGTTGGTCGTCGTGAAAAACTGGAATATCAAGTTCTTCTATAAGACGTTTTTCTATTTCAAAACATCTAGGGGCTGAAATATCTTCTAGATTTATTCCTCCAAACACGGGAGCAAGTTGTTTAACTGCTTTTACAATTTCATCTGTATCTTGAGTATCAAGACATATTGGGAACGCATCTACATCTGCAAACTCTTTGAATAATATACATTTTCCTTCCATTACAGGGATTGCAGCTTTAGGACCGATATTTCCAAGCCCTAGTACGGCAGAACCATCACTTACAACTGCAACAAGGTTTCCTTTTGAAGTATATTTGTAAACATTTTCTGGATCTTCATGAATCTTTCTGCATGGTTCAGCAACTCCTGGAGTATAAGCTGTACTTAAATCATCCTTAGATAAAAGCTGAACTTTGCTTTTTACAGAAATTTTACCTTTGTTTTCTTCGTGCATTTTTAAAGCTTCAATATTAAAATTCATCTTTAATTCTCCTGGCGTTTTTTTATTTATTATACCACATCTATAAAATGAGTATATGGTATATATATTAGATTTTGTATAAATTTTAGTTAAATCAAAAAAATTTATTTTGATAAAAACTGAAAAAAACAACAAAAAACTATTATTTCTATAAAAAGTATTAAATCTTTGTGAAATTCATGCTATAATTTATATGTAAATATAAACGAAGAAAAGGGTGACTGTATGCTTGGAGAAAGAATAAGAAATGCGCGAAAAGCTAAAGGTTTTAAACTAGGGGATCTTGCTGAAATTACAGAGCTTTCATCTAGTTACATATCTCAGCTTGAAAGGGGTCTAATAGAGCCTTCACTTACATCTTTAAGGAAAATTTCAAATGCTTTGAATATTCCTATATATCTTTTGATGGATGATGTAGCCAAAGAAAATCCTATAGTAAAAAAAGATGAAAGGGTAAAAATGTTTTTCCCTAATTCGTCAGTATCTTATGAATTAATGACTTCTGTAGAAAATGGAGAAAAAAATGGAGCAAAGATGCTTGTTGCGAAATTTAGCTTAAGACCGAGAACATCTGAGTCAGAAGGTTATTCAATTCATGAAGCTGAAGAAATTCTTGTACTTGTAAAAGGGGAACTTGAAGTGACTTTAGGACAGGACATATATGATCTAAAGCCAGGTGACACTATTTATATATTGGGGAACATACCTCATAAAATAACAAATGTAGGCGAAAGTTTTGCGGAAGGATATTACATAGTTTCACCTCCGCAAATAAAAAATTTCTAAGGTATAACAGTTTTTATAATAAAACCCTCCACTTCAAAAGTGGTGGGTAATTTACTTTTCAAGGGGAAAAGATGATGAATATTAATAATATATTAAAAGATGAATTTAAATTAAAAATTCAACAGGTAGAAAATGCGGTAGCGCTTATAGATGAAGGAAAAACTATACCGTTTATAGCAAGATATAGAAAAGAACAAACTGGAGAAATGTCGGATGAACTTCTTAGAGATTTTTTTGAAAGATTAAAGTATCTTAGAAATCTTTCGGATAGAAAAGAATCTATACTAAATTCGATAAATGAGCAGGAAAAACTTACACTAGAAATTGAAGCTGCAGTAGAAAAAGCTATGACTATGGTAGAACTTGAAGATATATATGAACCATATAAAAAGAAGAGAAAAACAAGAGCAAGTGTTGCTATAGAAAAAGGTCTTCAGCCCCTTGCAGACATAATATTGCTTGGAAAAGAAGATGCTCAAAAAAGAGCCGCAGAATTTATAAGCGAAGAAAACAATGTTATGACTGAAGAAGATGCCTTAGCTGGTGCATACGATATAATAGCTCAAAATATAGCAGAGGATTTTGAACTTAAAAAAATAGTAAGAGATATTGTAAATGAAGAGTCAGTTTTAGAGACATCGCTTAAAAAAGATGCAGATCAAAAAGAAGACGCGATTGTTTATAGTATGTACTATGAATTTTCAGAAGCTGCAAAAACTATTCCGCCTCATAGAGTATTAGCGATAGATAGAGGCGAGAAAACCGATATTTTAAAGGTTAAAGTTAATCATAATGTAGAAAAAATATATAGTAAGGTAGCAAGCAAATATATCATTTCAAAGCTTCATGAGTCTCATATGGAAAAAATAATCGATGATTCTTTAAAAAGACTTATGCTTCCCTCGCTTGAAAGAGAGCTTAGAAGTGAGCTTACAGAAAAAGCAGGAGAAAGAGCGATAAGTGTATTTGGACAAAATTTAAGCAAGCTTCTTATGCAAAGTCCAGTACATGGAAGAACCGTACTTGGCTGGGACCCTGCATACAGAACGGGATGTAAGATAGCGATTGTAGATGAAACGGGAAAGCTTTTAGATACATTTACTGTTTATCCTACAAAACCTCAGGGAAAAGTAGAAGAGACGAGAAAAATAATACTAGATGCTATAAAAAAATTCAAGGTAGACATAATTGCAATAGGAAATGGAACGGCTTCAAGAGAATCAGAACAAATTGTAGTTGATATAATAAAAGATGCGCCAAGAGATGTAAAATATCTAATAGTAAGTGAAGCAGGAGCGTCAGTTTATTCTGCATCAAAGCTTGGAACTGAAGAATTTCCAGAGCTTAACGTTTCTTTAAGAGGGGCTATATCTATTGCTAGAAGAGTAATAGATCCACTTGCAGAACTTGTAAAGATAGACCCAGAGCATATTGGAGTAGGGCAGTATCAACATGACGTAAACCAATCAAGACTTAAAGAATCACTAAATTCTGTAGTAGAAGCAAGTGTAAATAACGTGGGAGTAGATTTAAATACAGCCTCAGTTGCGCTTTTATCACATGTTTCAGGTGTGTCAGCAAGTATTGCAAAAAATATAGTAGAATATAGAGAAGAAGTAGGAAAATTCAAATCAAGAAAAGAACTTTTAAAGGTAAAAAGGCTTGGAAATTCAGCATTTGAGCAGTGTGCAGGCTTCCTTAGAATAAAAGAATCCAAAGAAGTGCTTGATAATACAGCAGTCCATCCAGAGAGTTATGAAAAAGCAAAACTGCTAATGAAAGAATTAGGAATAAAAGAGGATGAACTTGCAAATAATGTCAAAGAAGCTGCTTCAAAACTCGAAAGTGTAAATCTTAGAGATATGGCTGTAAAGCTTGAAATAGGAGTGCCAACGCTTAGAGACATAATAAATGAGCTTAAAAAACCAGGTAGAGATATAAGAGAAAATCTAAATCCAGTAATTTTAAAGTCAGACATACTAGATATTGACGATCTTTCTATAGGAACAAAACTTCAAGGCACCGTAAGAAATGTAGTCGATTTTGGAGCTTTTGTAGATATTGGGCTAAAAAATGATGGGCTTGTTCACATATCGGAGCTTAGTGACCGCTATGTAAAAGATCCTATGACCGTAGTTTCGGTAGGAGATATTGTAGATGTAACTGTAATTGGGATAGATAGAGAACGTAATAAAGTAAAGCTTTCGATGAAGAATAAATAGAAGTCAAAAATTTTTAAGTTTATACTTTTGATTGTCATTTATACTTAAAAAGCCTATATTATTTAACACTTTTTTATGAGTGCTGAATAATATAGGCTTTTAATTTTTTATTTTGAGTTGTCGAAAAATACTATTTATAAAGTATTAATATCTAGTTGAAAATCTCTATATTTTTCATATGAGAATCTACACTTTTTGAATGATGAAGAATCGCATTTACACGATCTATAATCATATGAAGGGCAACTGTATTGTTTCCGCCTCTTGGTACTATTATATCAGCATATTTTTTTGTAGGCTGAATAAATTCGTCATGCATAGGTTTAACCGTAGTAAGATATTGATTTATTACAGAATCAATGCTGCGACCTCTTTCTTGAACGTCTCTAGTAAGTCTTCTTATAAATCTTATATCATCATCAGCTTCAACAAATATCTTTATATCCATGAGATCTGCAAGATCTTTATCTTCAAATATAAGCAGACCTTCAACTATTATTATAGGTGCAGGATTAACCGTAACTGTCTCTTCAAGTCTTGTATGAGTAACAAATGAATATTCAGGTCTTTGAATAGGCTGGCCATTTTTAAGTTGTTTTAATTGAGCTACCATAAGGTCAGTATCAAAGGCATTTGGGTGGTCGTAATTAAGCTGAACTCTCTCTTCAAATGAGATATCACGATTATCTTTATAATAAAAATCATGAGAAAGAATAATTGAATTTAAAATCGAATCTTTTAAGTTGTTGGCAAGGGTAGTTTTTCCAGACCCTGAACCTCCAGCAACTCCTATAACAAAAGGTGTGTTGTACTGCATATTGTAATTATGATTTAAAAAAATCATATCTCCTTTCAAACTTTAATAGAAAAAATTATATCATAAATAGATGAGTTATGTCATCATTCCACGATAAATTCCAGTAAGAATTTCTTTTATATAAGCATCCTTGTCTTCCATAGTACTATTTCTTGCAAAATTTGCGGCCTTTTCATTATCGTAAGGAACTCTTATAAAAGTAAGTTTATAAGGTGAAACTTCTTTTGAATGTAAATCGCCTTCTAAAAGCACATAAGAAGCACTTGTTCCATCAAAAGGCTGTCCCACGCTGCCTATATTATATATTTCTCGACCTCTAAGCGTTTTTATTGCATCAGCGTATTTTATAGAAAAATCGGAATACGAAACGTTGTGGCGTTTTTGATATTCTTTATATTTTTCCATAAGAAAAGAATCGTCAAACCTAACATGGTACGTGAAATGGATGTCAGCATATATAGAAACATCAGACAGCACAGGTTTTTTGTAACAGTCAAGATGTTCATTATACATAAACATTTCAGCCAAAAGATTTAAATCGGAAAATCTAAAAACGCGGGTATATATATTGAATGGATGAGCATGAAAGATTCTAAAAAGTCTTCCGCTCATATAAAATTCTATTCCGTAAGGCAGAGTTTTTAAATAAGTAATATGCTTTTCATCTAGCATATTTCTATAATATCGAATTGGATTTTCATCAATATTGGAATATAAAAGAAAATCCTCCCAATTTCCAAGGAGTGATAAATCGCAGTGTTTCATAGAAAGTTCTATTACTTCTCTTGGGCATGGACCTTTACCAATAAGATCTCCGAGATTATAGATGAGGTCAACTTTGTTGTTATCAATATGATTAAGAACTGCTTCAAAAGCCGGTAAATTGCCATGGACATCAGATAGAATTGCAATTTTTATTGGAATCACCCCATTTGTAATAATCTGTATATATGATATAATTATACCATATATTTTAGTCTAAATAACAGAGACAAGCCGAAAAGTTAATCAAAGAAGGAGAAAATATGAATTATTTGGATATTTTATTACTGTTTATTGGAATAACCATTGTATTACTTTTAATAATACTAATCAAAAAAATAAATAGTTTATCAGGAACAGATATAATTATAAAATACATAAAAGAAGAAAGAGATAATCAGTATAGATATATAAATGAGGAATTTAGAAATACAAGGCTTGAAATAAATCAGAATATAAAATCGGCTATAGACAGTCAAAATAATATAATATCTAATAATTCTATGGAGAGTGAGAAAAAACTTGAGAGCATAAGAACTACTGTAGAACAAAGGCTTTCATCTATACAAAAAGAAAATAGTATAAAGTTAGATGAAATGAGAAATACGGTGGATGAGAAGCTTCAAAAAACTCTAGAATCAAGGATTAGCGAATCATTTAAACTTGTTAGTGAAAGATTGGAACAGGTTTATAAAGGGCTTGGAGAGATGCAAAATTTAGCAAATGGAGTGGGAGATTTAAAAAAAGTATTGAGTAATGTAAAGAGCAGAGGGGTTTTAGGAGAAGTTCAGCTTGGAGCGATACTTGAAGAAATTTTAATTCCTGAACAATATGAAGCAAATGTAGCTACTAAAAAAGGCAGCCAAAATTTTGTTGAATTCGCAATAAAACTTCCAGGGGAATCGCAAACCGTATATCTTCCGATTGATGCAAAATTTCCAGCAGATGCATATTCCAATCTTATAGAAGCCTATGATGAGGGAGATATCTCGAAAATAGAAGCATCAAAAGCGATATTAATAAGAAGGATAAAAAGCTTTGCTAAAGATATACAGGAAAAATATATAGATTCACCAAATACCACAGAGTTTGCAATAATGTTTCTTCCATTTGAGGGACTTTATGCAGAAGTTGTAAAATTAGGTATGATAGAAGAGCTTCAGCGCAGTTATAAAGTAAATATAGCTGGACCTACAACTATGGCAGCGCTTTTAAATAGTCTTCAGATGGGATTCAAGACGCTAGCTATTCAAAAACGTTCAAGTGAAGTGTGGAGTATACTAGGTGCGGTTAAGACTGAATTTGAAAAGTTTTCATCAGTGCTTGAAAGTGCACAGAGCAGGATTGAGCAAGCTAATATAGAATTAGATAAACTAATAGGGGTGAGGACGCGTCAAATCCAAAGAAAGCTTAAAGATGTGGAAGCTATGGACGCTTCAGAAAGTCAAAAAACACTTGAATAACTGAAAAAAATCAACAAAATACTAAAAAAATCAAAAAAAGAGTTGACGAATTTTAAATGAGATGGTATATTAATATACGTCCCAAAAATAAGAAATTAAAACATTGAGCTGAAAAGCTTTTAATGAGAGGACTTCCAGCTTACTTAATAAAAATTATATAAAGCCATCGTCGAATGAGAATATATAAAAAATTATTGACAAGCTTAATTAAAAATGTTAATATAAATGAGCGAAAAACATAATGTTCGCAATACTCTGTAAGATCTCAAATGTCAAAATCTTTTGAAAAAAAGTATTGACAAATAAGACGAAAGAGAGTATACTAATAAAAGTCGTCAGGTGCTTAAAAACACAGGAAAGACACAAAATAAACATGAACCTTGAAAACTAAACAGTAGAATATACAACCATTTACAGATGAGAAATCATCTAAAAAAAGTAATAACCGTAATTTCAAGAAATTGAGATAACAAAAAGATATGTCGGATGTTTAATCCGAACCAGACAA
>JBOFWC010000109.1:0-2007 GCA_051653405.1 Proteocatella sp.
TGTAGTTCAAAAGGTAGTAGTTTTTTAATCTGAAACAATATATAATGCTAATCTCTCAGGTTGGATATTTGCTTCTTAAATAGGAGAAATGAATGAAACATTTGGTAATATGCTTAACCAAATATCAGCTGCTTACTAGATAGACACCGAAGCTAGTTTAATAAATAATAATAATTCCTTGAAAAAATATAATTATGGGATCAATAATAACATTAGGAATAGGTGAAATGGAGGTAGATTGGGGCAAGAATTGGTATTTCAATAACTATTCAAAACTATTTCTACCTACTGACAAAAAAGATATTCCTTATTACTACGCTGATAATGTAGTCGAAAATCAATTGGGATATTCCAGAAAATTAAGCGAAGTAAAAGAAAGATTAGAACTACTAGGATATTCAAAACATAATTTGAGGGCTTTATACCAACAGATTTTAGACAATTTCCCAGATGAGTATCCACCTTTATTATTAAATTTCGATGATTTTTTAAACATATTCTCAAACATAAACATAAATGACTATAAGAACAATTTTGAGGAAGGGGATTATAGTTTAGGAGAGTTTACGTTAGAGCATATATTAAATAATAAACTATTTGCACCATTACGACAGCATATTTCTGACGATTTGATTCATGATCATTCGCACTTCTTTGAAAATTTAGACGTTTACTTCCTTCTGCGTTTACTTATGGAAAATCCTCAAAATTTAGAACTAGACTTAGAATGGAGGACGGCGGATGTCATAGAAGCTGGATATGTAAATGATATTTATTCAGGAATAGATGATAGCGATAAGTTTCTTATAGTCACGGAAGGCAGCTCTGATACATTTATTATAAAAAAAACGCTTGAATTACTAAAACCAAACATTTCAGACTTCTTTACTTTTATTGACATGGAAGATAATTACCCATTTACAGGGACAGGTAATCTTTTCCGGTTTTGTCAAGGTTTATCAAGTATAAAAATCCAAAATAAAGTATTAGTTATTTTCGATAACGATTTAGAGGGTGTAAGCAACTTTGATAAAGTACAGAAATTAAAACTGCCTAAAAATATGGGCGTAATGAAGTTACCAGAAAGCAAATATTTTGACGATTTCTTAACGATAGATGTTTCAGGTGAATCACAACAAAATATCAATGGACGAGCGGTTGCTATAGAGTGTTTTTTAGATTTTACCAAAACAGAAAAATCCAATCATCGAATAAGGTGGACAAATTATAACAAGGATTATGATAATTACCAAGGCTCTCTTGAAGATAAAGAGAGTTATGTTAAGCCATTCAAAAAATTACGAACTAATATAGGATATGATTTTTCTAAATTAGAATTATTAATAGATGCGATTTATAAGAATTGTATTCAACTTGTGTAATTTAAATGGCCCACAGCTTGTTGTCATACAAATGAGTAAAACGAGATAAATTATATTAGTAACAACGCAAAGAAGCATAATCAATAAGCTAAATGAATAAGATTTCAAAACTTCATATCTTCACCAAAGATACGGATGCAACGGCTTCATTAAGAGGATATCAATATCAGATCCTAAAAACTTTAGAAACATGGCTCCAAAATTTCCAAAGTGAGATTCAAGAGGAAATTTACTGTGACTATGAAGATGATGTCTTCCAAAAAGATGATCTGTCTAAATCTGCAAAGTTTAGACAGATCAAATTGTATTCATCAAATTTCTCTTTTAAAAATGAAGAGATTACGAAATGTATTGCACATTTCTTTATGCTACATGTTAAATCCAATTATAGTAATTTGGAGAAGGAGTTTATATTTGAGGCAAATACAACTATTGCAAAGAAGTATTTAGATAACGATGCTGAATTGCTACGAGAGTGGCATAAAGACCAAGATCATATGTCTATAGATTTGCTAAATAGATGTTCTAATAAAGTAAAGGAAATCATTTCTGAATATGTGAAAAACCAGGCGAAAGCATTAAAAGACAAGATAGACCCTAAAATTCTTAAAGAAGCCGTTTCCAT
>JBOFWC010000110.1:0-10713 GCA_051653405.1 Proteocatella sp.
TTAGTTATGACTTCTTGAACCATTATCACAGATGCTGGATTCATTATACCGCCATATATTATAAGCGCTGATAGTCCGCCAAATATACAAAGCGCTTTTTTATCTCTTATAAGCAGTCCTTTTCTAAAGAGCACCCCTGCTAGAAACCCTATAATTCCTAGCGCAAACATCTGCCATGGAGTATATGGCCCTTGACTGAAAAAGAAGTTTGAAACAAACCCTGATACTGCCCCCACCAAAAATCCTGCTTCTCCTCCAAAACATACGCCGGCAATTATAACTACCGCCAAAATAGGTTTAAACTGAGGAAGCATAAAAAAGGCGACTCTTCCCGCTACTGCAATTGCACAAAGCACCGATATTATCAGAAGCTCCCTTGCCTGTGGTTTTCGACTTTCAAATACCATAAAAAATGGTATCATCGTTTCAAGGATTATAAGTGAGCTTATTGCATAATATTTTCTATCATCTAAGTAATATATTCCAAACCATATAGTAAAAGGTATTGCCACAAGTATTAACATTGTTGCCACCGCAGTTCGCTTAGATAGCTTTCGATTTTCTGCTTCTATCTGCACTCCTTTTTTCAAGCTTTTTGAAGAGTTTTGTTTAGGAGGCTTCTTATCTCGTTTTATATCAAAATCATCTAATTCTTTTTGAGCTTCTATTTTTCCTCCACAGGAAACAATTACATCATTTTCTAAAATAGCCTCAGGAAGAACATGTCTTGCCATTCGATTACTGACGGTAGTATAGAAGCTATTTCCCGTAAAAAATGTTCTTGGGGAATCTTCCGATACAATCCCTCCATCAAAAAACATTGCACATCTATCTGCATAACGACTACAAAACTCTATATCATGGGATACCATTATTATAGTAGTGTCAATTGACTTTAATTTTTTTAAAATAAGCGCTAATTTCTTTTTAAAGTATGCATCAAGTCCCTTTGTAGGCTCATCAAGTATAAGTATCTCTGGCTCTAATAAGAGTACCTTTGCAAGTGCAGCTCTTTGCTGCTCCCCTCCTGAAAGGTCATAAGGATGCATCTCTAAGAGATTTTCCAGTTCACAAAGTCTTATTACAGTTTTTATTTTATTTTCAATATATTCTTTTTCAAGCTTTCTACCTTTGAACATTTCATATAAATCTTCTTCCACCGTCTTTTTCACAAAAATTGTCTGTGGATTTTGCGGAAGCACTCCAAGTAAACCGTTATATTTATCAAAGTCACTTATTTTTGAAATGTCCTTACCATTAAGCTTAAGTTTCCCTCTGTAAGGTTTTCTAATTCCAGATATTAAAGACAGCGTGGTTGACTTTCCAGTCCCATTCCCACCTACCATCGCATAAAATTCACCCTTGTGAACACTTAAGTTTATGCCTTTTACTATATCTGGAAGCTCTTTTTCGTATCTATACCAAACGTCTTTTAATTCAATAGCTACTTCCTTATTTTTAGGAGTATATTCATGTAAGTCAATTTTTTTAGTTATCTTATTGCTCGATGAAAATTCAGTCAGCCAGCTCCTGCCTTCTCTTACCGTTATAGGACAGCTAAGTTTACTTTCTACTGCTGCAAATATTCTCATAGGTACAGGCATTGCATTAAACATCTCATGCTTTAGTTCATTTAACTTAAGGCCTGCCTTCACAGGAGTATCATCTACTATTACCTGGCCCTCATCAATTACTACGGCTCTATCTGAAATCGCTAGCACTTCATCGAGTCTATGCTCCGTTATTATTATAGTAATTCCAAGTTCTCTGTTTATCTTACTTATAGTCTCCAAAAAATCTGTAGCTGCTATAGGATCAAGCTGACTTGTAGGTTCATCTAAAATCAGTACTTTAGGTTGCATAGCCATTATTGAAGCTAGATTTAAAAGCTGTTTCTGTCCTCCTGAAAGCTCTGACACACTCTTATGAAACCACTCCTGAATTCCAAAAAAACTTGCCATCTCTGCTACCCGTCTTCTTATCGTTAAAGTGTCATAGCCCAAACTTTCAAGTCCAAATGCAAGCTCATGCCATACCTTATCGGTTACAATTTGATTGTCTGGCGATTGGAGTACATATCCTATTTTAGAAGCCTGATCTCTAGGTTCTACTTCTTCAAGTGTCCTACCTTCAAATATAATTTCCCCACAGCGATTTCCATGGGGGGAAAGTACAGTTTTCAAATGACGAAGCAGCGTAGATTTTCCACAGCCAGATTTTCCACATATCGTCACAAACTCTCCACTTTTTATAGATAAGTTTATATCACTTAATACTGGAGAATCGCTTTTAGGATATTCAAAGCTTAAATTTTTGATTGTATACGTTTCCATCTTAAATCCTCCAATAAATTAATTCCTAACGGGGTTATACAAAGTAAAAAATATAATATAAATGATATCAATGTGCTGAAATCCACTTTAATCCCTTTCATATATGGAAAGTATCTGTAATAATATGAACCTAATTTTGCACTTGAAATCACCGCTATGCTTAGACATGAAATAAGAATAAGTGCTATTTTATCTCTCCTATTAAAAATAAATATTGAAAAAGCCGTTCTTCCCTTTAGTCCATACCCTCTGGCCTTCATGGAGTCTGCTGTCTCTATTGAATTTTCAAATGCCCAGGTAACCATTATCGATACTATATTTATGCCGTGCTTTACCCTATCAATAAAGCTTCCATTAGACACATCTCTTCCTACACACTTTTGAGAATAAGATATCTGATTCATCTGTGCTTTAAACCTAGGTACAAATCTTAGCACCATCGAAAATATAAGTGAAAGTGCAGGTATTATTCTTCCAAAAATGTATATAAACTTATCAGAAGTCATAACCTTGTTATAACAAGAAAACCACATTATTACTGATACAAGCATTGTAGATGATGCAATTCCATAGGTTATGGATTCAAGCGTAACTGGATTTCCATTATCCAGGTACTTTATTATAGTAGCGCCTTCATGGTTAAATGCTGGATTTATTAAGGTGGTCATAAGCATCATCGGAATCATATACTTTAGATTGAATAACAGTGCTTTTTTCCCATTTAAATAAAGTGAATATGCAAAACTTGAAAAAAGAGTTATTCCTAAGCATAGTGGATGTAAAAAAAACATTCCAAACGATATAACCGATACAAAATAAACCATATTTATAATAGGATGATATCTTGAAAATTCATCTCTACTCAGCTTCAAAGAAATACCCTCCAACATCTCTTCCTAAATCACATGTATATGTCCACTCTACTACGTCCCCATCTTTAAGCTGATACCTGCTGCATCCATAATTTGGGAACCAATCATTTACTTTATACATCCAACCAGAAAGATTTCCACAGTCAAATTCGTATATGTTATTTATCCCCTCTATATAAGCTGAGTTGTACATAGGCGTGTCCACAAATTCCATATGAATCTTACTATTCTTAGTTTCTCTCTTTAAGACATCAAATACAGATTCGCCTTCCTTAAATTCAACTTCTTTTTTAGCAAATATAATCCCGTCTTCAGGAACAAGCTCTACTTTTTCAGAGTCAAGCTGATCCATATTGTCAAGTATGGTACTGCATTCAATTGTAAGATAACAGTGAAGCGTTTTATCACTTATCTTTGCACTTTGTGGTTCTACTGGATTTGGCTTTCCTTCTGGGATAGGATCTGTATGGTATTGGTCCTGCCCTTCAGTACTTTCATTCTCCACGCCTTCTGAACTTTTGCACCCTGAAATAAATATCAAACTACTTATTGTAAGTATTGATATCAATATAACTGATAATATTTTCTTTTTCATTGAAAACCGTCCTTTAATTTTATTGTTTATTTTCCACTACCGATTCTATATAGAGAGCTTTTCCCATCTGTTACTCTTTGATATGAAACAAGAGCATAGAAGGCTTGTTCTGTTGACATTTGAGAATTTCCGCTTCCATTTTTGGCATGGATAAATCCATCCTTGGTGTAAAAAGTCATAATATTATCAATTACAGTATTTCCATTTTTAACAAAGCGTTTATCTTTAGGACTTATGCCAAGTTCACAAAGCGCTGTAAGTACCTGTGCTGAACTTTCTACATTTTGAGTTCCCCAGCTTTCAAATCCTCCATTTGACTTTTGCATTTTAGAAAGACAGTTTAGTGCTTTTTCGGTAGCATGCTTTACATCTTTCTTGTTTTGATATTTAGAAAGCGCTTGAAGTGCCATTGCAGTTATATCCGCATCTGCTTTTTCCCCAGTAAGTGCAAACCCACCATCTTTTAATTGCTGACTAAGTATCTCTTTTATATAAAGGTCTCTGCTAGCCTGTGTTTTAGCATTTTTATTTGCGGGAATCTTATAGTTTTTACTATCAAGCGCTATTAGTGCAAATATAGGGCCATTAATTCCCTGCCATACAGTTTTATCAAAATCTCCAAGTTTTTCTAAAAGGTTATATCCCGCAACATTTGAAGGATCTTTTCCTATAGCACTAAGTGCAATTATAGTTCTAGAATACTCTGTATATTTTTTATTGTGCAAAACTCCCTTATTCTGTTTTAAACTTGATTCCAATTTTTTATAGTAGCTTTCATAATAATTTTTAGGAACTGATATTCCTGCTCTTGAAAGCCCCAGTACTGCCCATTCGCCTCCAATAGAACCTGGACTTGGTTCCTTTACAGTTTTTAATATATAGCTCGAAGTGGCTTTAATTTTAGAATCTACGTCCTTATCAGTGTATGCATATACCGATAATATATTTGTAAATACCATAATTAAAACCATAAAAACTGATAAAATACGCTTATTACTTTTCATACCCTTCTCCTTTTTTCAAAAAAAAATACCTTAATTTCTATTTAAAGAAATCAAAGTACATTCAAATTTAGCTACACAAAAATAGCCAAAAAAAATATACGCACTTCAATTCCCTGTGAAGCTAAACACGTAAATAATAAATGGCAGGTATTCCGACTAAAAACTCAAACGCTTTTTTTGCCTTCCCAGTTTCCCAGTGGCTGGATTTCATCCTAAAAAAAAGCTCGTTTATCACGGCAGCAGGTCTGTTTGGGGTTTTCACCCAATTCCCTAAAAACCATTTATGCTATTAACTTTTACTTACTTTCATTATACTTATTATAGACAGTATTGTCAATTTTAATTCACATTAATCATTGAATTAACGAAAATATACTGCTCCAAGTATAACTCAGAGCAGTATTATATCATATTTGCTACTTATATACTCTATCTACATATCTACTAGTTGATAATTTTAAAAGGCCACCATAACCAAGTTTAAACGAAACAATATCGCCAACTTTGTAATCAACTTTTGAATCTGTCATATTCATTATCATGTGATCTGAACTTGCGCCAAGAATTTCTATATCTGGATCAAGTGGAGTCATACTATCAATGTCTGTATCCTGTTTTCCAACCGCTAATATAGCTCTTTTTGCAATTCCCTTATCTTCATAATATGGTTTTTGACCAAAGGCATCAAGTCCGATTTCTCCAATTGGAAGTGTCGGCTTTTCTTTTAACTCGATTATCTGCGCTTCAAAAATTATCGCATCGTCATGAGTACCTTCTACTTTTTCGCCATAAGCCGTTTCGTTTCCAAGAACGAAAGCCTCACCTATTCTTAAGCTATTTATACCTTCTGGAAGTTCTCCCTTATCTATCAAGTATACAGAACTAGAATTTCCTCCAGATATCATTTCAAGTTTAATGTCGAATTGTCCTTCTATTTTTCTAGCAATATCAACTAGTTTAGAAAGATTATCGTACTTTGGAATAACTGCTCCATAACAAGTAAGGTTAACGCCTATTCCATGAAGCTTTATATTTTTTAATTTCAAAATTTCTTCAACTGTGCTCATTATAACATCTTCTTCTTCAAAGAATATACCTTCTCTTAGGTCTCCTAAGTCTATCATAAGCACAACTTTATGAGTTTTTCCCTGTTTTGCTGACTCTTCATCTAGCATTTTTATAGTGCTAAGCTCTGAGTTTAAGCTCATATCTGCATATTTAACAACTTGCTCAATCTCACAATGCTGAGGCAGTCTAAGCAGCATTTTAGGAGTTCTTGTATCTCCATAAGATGCTATATTTTGAATTCTCGCATCTGCAAAAAAGTCTATCCCCACGCTGTCCATAGCCTTTACAATCTCATTGTCTGCACAGAAAGATTTTGTAACAAGCCCCAGCTCACAATTTCCCTTATCTGTAAGCTTTCTCATTACACGAACATTGTCCTTTATTTTCTCTAAGTCTATGACTAATCTTGGATACATTTTTGTTCGCTCCTTTTCTTTTCAGGAATATCAATATTTAAACTTTTTGATAAAAGTTTGATTGCTGCTTTTTCATGTTTCTTTGAAAGTACTCCAAGCGATGCCATTATATAGTCATTTTCAACAAGTATTTTAGCATCAGTATTCGGGAATAACATCATTCCACTTTCATTATGTCTAGCAATTTGCTTCATTATTTCTACTCGTTTAGGAAGTCTTGTAAGTGCTCCCCCAGTACCTATTATATACTTAACTTGAGAAAGATCTTTGCCTTCAGCTAAAGTATTTCTTCCCGATGGTCCGTAAACATATCTTATTTTCCCCGCATGTCTTTCAACTGCTTTAATTACTGCCTCTAAAGTAAGTCTTTCAACAAACTTAATCTCTTCTTCATTTTTAGGTATAGCTTTATATTCAGCCATAACTTTATCAATATCTATTTGAAGTTCTTCTTTAAGCTTATCCTTGCCTAAAACTTTCACTATATTAGGCATATTTACATATACTCCCAAATCTCCCTCAACAGTTCTTTTTGCAAGAGGTTCTGGACTAACTTGTATTCTAGAAATTTCTTCTGAACCTGCTGTTACTGAATGTAAATCTGTAGTTGCTCCACCAACATCAAGCACTATTAAGTCACCTATATATTCATATAGTAACTTTGAACACTCCATTACCGCTCCTGGCGTTGGAATTATAGGCCCATTTACCATATCCCTTACATGTTCCATTCCAGGAGCATGGATTATATGGTCTTCAAATGCATCTTGTATTACCTTTCTTGTTGGCTCTACATTAAGCTCATCAATCTTTGGGTAAACATTATCCACTGAATAAAGCCTAGTGCTTGCATGATTTTCTTCAAATATTAACTGAATTTCCTCTTTATTTTCTATATTGCCTGCATATATTATAGGTATATCTAAACCCATTTCGCTTATAAGCTCTGCGTTATAAAGTGCCGTATCTCTTTCACCATAATCTACGCCGCCAGCTATAAGTATTATATTAGGTTTTATCTCTTTTATTTTTTTTAAATCTGTTCTTCTTAACTTCCCAGCAGTTACTTGATGGATTATAGCGCCAGCTCCAAGTGCTGCTTCTTTTGCCGCTCTTGCTGTCATGTCAAATACTAGTCCGTGGACTGTCATCTTTAGACCTCCAGCAGCACTTGAAGTAGCCAGCATTTCATCATACTCGATCTTATCTGTACCAAGATTTTTTGCAAGGTCGTCAATTGCTCCTTTTAGCCCTATTCTTACATCTCCATCTAGTACTGAGGTTGGAGCTTGCCCCTGACCTATAAATTTAGGATCAGGGGTAGCTATATCACTGAAAGCGTTGACAACCGTAGTAGTAGACCCTATCTCGGCAACTAATACGTCAACTCTCATCTATTTACCTTCTTTCATTTCTTTTCTGCGTTTTACTAGGAATGTAGCAACGTTTACTCCTTTAGATCCTCTACCAAATCCTGCATCTACTCCGTTTTGTACTGCAATTTCTGGAGTAACCTGAGTTCCACCTGCTGCTATCATAACTTTGTCTCTGATTCCTTTTTCTACTGCAAGTTCATGAATTCTCTTCATGTTCTTGTAGTGGATATCGTCATGAGAAATAATTGTAGAAGCAAGAATAGCATCTGCATTAAGCTCTATAGCAGCATCTACAAGTTTTTCTACAGGAACTGAAGTTCCAAGATAGTGTACTTCGATTCCATACTTTTCAATTCCACCGTGTTTGATGTCTATTACTTCTCTTAGTCCAACTGAATGCTCATCTTCTCCAACTGTACCACAAACTATTTTCATAGGTTCTGCTTCAATTTCAGCTCTTATTTCAGCATCAGAAAGTACTTCTGGCTCTGGTGGAATTACTAGAGAGTTGATATCTATAGTAAATCCTACTCTACCCTTAATCTCTATTCTAGTACCCTCAGCTTCTTGCATAATTTCTCTTGAAATTACTTCAGGATCTTCAAGGTTTAGTTTCTTAGCGATTTCAAGTCCTGCAAATTCTGCAACACGTTTTGAAGCAGGAAGGAACATTGTAAGAAGAACAATTCCATCACCCATCCACTCAACTTCTGGTTTGATTAGAGATGAATGTCTAAGTTCCTTAGTTTCTTCCATTCTTACATTTACGTTATCAGTTTCATCAAGCTCATCAATGTAGATTATCTTATCAGGATCTTCGAAAGTACATCCACCGATTAATGTTGCTGGATTTTCAACTGCTGCAGCATCATACTGAGCTACGTTGTTGTAACCAAAGTGTGCAGTAACTGGAGCCATGTAATCTTCTTCTCTCTCATATACTGTGCCAGCGCCAACTCCACCTTCGATTTGTCTTGCAATACCGTCTCCATTTCTTTCTGGATAGCATCCTGAGTCTACGAAGAAGCCTTGCTCAACTGCATGGAAGAATCCACCAGCTTCTTTGATTTCTTCTAGGAACAGTACCGCTCTTTCTTTTATTTCTCTTACTCTATCTCTTAATACGCCGTCTTTTTTAAGTTCAACCATTTCCATAAGTCCATCCATACCCACAAGTGCCTGCTTAGCAGTATCACATGCTTCGATGTTGTTCATATGCCATGGTACGTTTCTTCCTTCGTCTGGAGTTATTGTAGACTGAATGTCTGCACTTGTAAGTTTTGAAGTAAGAAGGTTTAGAACGTGAGTAACTGTAGCTTCTCTCATTGATGAATCCATATACTTAGTATTCATCTGCGCTCTCATTCTGTACTCTGTAAATATCTCTCTAAGTGCTACTGCATATGGAAGGTCAAGATACATACATGGTGCTGGAGGTGCTGTAGGAGGAACTGTAGAAAGACAAATATTTGACTTTTTCATTCCTACTCTTGCAGAAAATATTGAGTTAAGAGCATGCTGAACCATAAGTTCTGGCATTACTTTCCAAGCTTCTCTTGCTGTAGCATTAGCATTGTGCGCTCCGTCTATCTGTGCAATATCTGCCCAAGTCATTATTTTCTTAGACTCACATGCATCTACGAAAGATCTTATCATGTTTATATTTCTATAAAGTACGTTGTACTGTGGATCCTGGTGAGCTCCATTGATTCCTTCTTCAGCAAACATTACTGCTACGTCTGGACCTGCAACTCCTGATACATATGAATGGTAGTTTATTGGACGTCCAACTTCTTCTTCTATTAAGTCAAGCGCTTTTCTTTGAGCTCTTACTTGTTTTCTAGTTATAGGCACTCCACCTATACCTTGAGGAGTTCCCTCTATAAGTCCATCAAAGTGAGACTGTCCAGCTGTTCTGATAACCATTATATGGTCAGCTCCATGCCATGCAGCCATTCTCATACGTCTTATATCATCTTCAAATCTTCCTGATGCAATCTCAGTAGTTATTACTGGTGCTGGTTGAGGATCTATATTGTCAAAATATTTTGCTGATGGAAGTGGTACACTGTTTTTTAATGGAGTTGTACAATCATTAAATACGAAAGGTCCTAATTTCTCTCCTTTATTTGATTCTCTCCAAGTCCAACCTCTTCTTCTTGGTCTGTAAGACTCAAGGTCTTTTAAGATATTCTCTATATCTAATTTTTCATTTGGAACTAATTTCATCTCTGACATTATTTGTTACCTCCTTTGAATAGTGCCACTGCCTCTGTCCAAAGTTTTCCTTCAGCAAGCGCAACTCCAGCTTCTCTTACTTCTATGTTTTGAGATTTTGCAAGCTTGTATATTACATGACCTGCCCCTTTGCCCATAAGGCCTCTATCAATAACTCCATCAACTATAGCTTTAGCTTCTATAGAAGAGAATCCCATTCTTAAAAGTACTGATCTTTCTATCGCTGGACTTGTATTTTTTTGTCCAAGCTCTAATAATGGATCTACTATATCACTTGCAAGTGCCCAAAATCTTTCATATAATTCCTGGTCACTTAAGTTCGCAAGATGTGCTCTTCTTTGAGCGAAATCGTCTGCTCTTTTCATCTATTAATTCCTCCTGATTTTACTTAAAATCTATTTTTTTAGTTCGTTTAATGCATTTTTTACAAATTCTACATCAGTCTTGGTCTCTTTAGCTAAATACTCGATGTCTTCTTCTGTTGGAGTTTTCCCTGTCATTTCTAGTGCATTTTTGATTAGCGATCTTCTAAGTTTTGCCATATCCATATCTTTTACTTTTATCATTGATGGATGTGCTGGAAGTACTATATTCTTTCCCGGAATCTCATCTTTTGGATCTCCAAATACTATCTCTATTCCATTTTCTTTTGCAAATGCAAGCTGTGGCTGAATGTGTTTTCCTGCTCCTGTATACTCAGTTTCTTGAACTAGTATCATTTGGTCTTGATCCATTTCTTGAGCTATTGCAAATGCTGCTGCAAGCGCAGTATTTCCTGCTGGTCCTTTTTCTATTCCTTCAAGGCTTGCTA
>JBOFWC010000111.1:0-6627 GCA_051653405.1 Proteocatella sp.
ATCAAAAACTTGTTCATGTTGCGGAAAAATCAAATCTGATTTAAAACTAAAAGACAGAGTATTTGTCTGTGAATGTGGTTTTAAAATGGATAGAGATTTAAACGCAAGTATTAATCTAGCAAATTATCAAATTCAAAGAACTTAAGAGAAAAATAAGCTTTGAATATGTACCCAACGATACTGGGGAATTAAAGCCTGTGAAGAGTCATATCAAATGGAAGTAGCTTATGCAAAACCAGACTCGCTGAAGCAGGAAGGCAAAAATGAAAGTCAAGTGATATAAGTTTGCCACAGTATAAATGTCTACATTTTGTTAGAAATGTATATATTTTTCGTATCGGGACGAAGATTATCGTGTTGTAGAAGATCTTTTAAGAAAATATCGTAATGGGGGAGATACTGAAGATTTGGGAATTCTTTTGGAAAAAATAAAGCCGCTGGTAATAAGTACGTGCAGGCATTATTTTGGATTTTATAATGAAGATCTTATTCAAAGTGGAGCGGTCTGCTGTATTGAGAGTATACAGAAATTTGATTTTGGAATTAAAAATATTAGGTATTTGGGCTATCAAAAAGAAAAGTTGGAATTTTTTTATTTAGGTTTAAAGCGAGAAACAGCTAAGATTAGTACTAAGGAGGTTTTTTCTGGGGTGGATGGAAGTTATCTGCTTGAAGATAGTGGTTATACTGAGAGAGGATATGAAGTTGTGGAGTATGAGAGTTTTCTGAATGTGTTAAATGAAAAGGAAAGGTATATAATAGAGAAGAATATATTTCATGAGGAATCACTTTTAGATATTTCAAAAACTTTGGGTATAAGCTATGATTATGCTAAGGAGCTTAAACGTAAGGCTATATCAAAATTGAGGAAACTCTCGAAAAATACATATTATGAAGAAGGAGCTTAAAAGCTTCTTTTAAAAAATTTGGGGAAAAATTATGAAGCGGAAATTTTTAAAACAAAGGATTTTTAAATGGTTATTTTTGATATTTATTGTAATTTGGGTAGGTGTGATATTTTATTTTTCTTCTCAGGTTCCTGAGGTGTCGCATAAGCAGTCTGGATTTGCACTTGATATTTTTCACAAGGTTGATGAAGTCCTGGATATTAGTGATACGGCAGTTTTTAAAAAGGCGGAGTATTTTATAACGCAGGTTTTATTGGATGGAAGGTATGAAACTCCAAATGCGGTTATACGAAAGAGTGCACATTTTGGAATATATATGGGGCTTGGAATGCTGGCTGCTATTTTTGCATATGTTTATGGAAAAAGGCTTTTGCTTGCTATGCTTCTTGGGGTGAGTTTTCCTATTATGATTGCGGTGTTTGATGAATATAATCAAAAGTTTACTGGGAGAACCTCGTCTTTGGAGGATGTGCTTTTGGATGGAGCGGGAGCTTTTTTAGGGGCATTAATTGTAATTTTTTTCATATTGCTATGGATTATAATTAGATATTTTTGGAAGAAGGCTCATAGATAATTTCTATGAGCTTTATAATTTATATCTATTTGAATATATGCGGGTTTGTTGATATGATTGAGTTTGTGGCGGATGCATTTACTGAGAAAACTGGAGTACCTGTTGAGTTTATAAACCTTAAAGGTGAGCTTGCGGATAGAGTTAGAGCGGAAAAAGAGAATCCACAGGCGGATATAATGTATGGGGGAGCGTCTTCTTTATTTATTGAAATGGCTGGGGAAGGCGTATTTGAGCCAACTACACCTGCTTGGGCTAGCGAGCTTGATGATATGTTCAAAGCGCAAGATGGTAGCTGGTATGGAACTATCAAAACTCCTGTTATGATGTTCTACAACAAGGAGCTGCTTTCAGAAGATCAAGCGCCAAAGGATTGGTCAGATCTTGCTAAGCCAGAATACAAAGACCTTATAATTTCAAGAGATTCTGTTTCTTCTTCAATTCGTGCAACTATGATGAGTATTCTTTATCAGTACGATAAAGATGGCAAATTAGATGAGGGCTGGGATTTCCTTTCTAAGCTTGATGCTAATATGAAAAACTACTACAACAGTGGTTCTATGCTTTTCCAAGCGGTTGGTAAAAAGGAAGCAGCTATAAAAAATGCACCTCATCCAAATGCGGCTAAGGCTTTTGTTGAGTTTGCGGGAAGTGCTGAGATGCAGTCTAAGATAGCTAATGAGTTTAACAGAATTCCAACGCTTACTTCAGCGCTTGAAAGCAGTCCTGAGTGGATGAAAACTGAGTACAAGGCAATGGATACTGATTGGGGTGTAGTTTCACAAAAACAAAGTGAATGGCTTCAAAAATGGAATGATGAAATTAATTAAATTGGCTGTGCTGGTACTATTATAGTACGGTGCAGCTTTTTTTATTAGGAAAGGAATTTTATGAAGGTCGTTTTAGAAAATATAAGTCATAGCTTTGGAAGTAACAAAGTTTTGGATAATATTAACATAACTGTGGATAAGGGAGAGCTGTTTACGCTGCTTGGGCCTTCTGGTTGTGGAAAAACTACTATCTTGAGGATTATTTCAGGGTTTATAGCTCCAAGTGATGGGCGTATTTTTATTGGAGAGAGGGATATAACTGCTCTTCCTCCTGAAAAGCGAAATATAGGGATGGTGTTTCAAAATTATGCGCTCTTTCCGCATATGACGGTTGTTGAAAATGTTAGATATGGGCTTCTTATAAAAAAATTGGATAAAAAGATAGTTGAAGCAAAACTAGATAAGTATCTAGATCTAGTTGGGATGAATGATTATAGAAATAGAAAGCTTGCAGAGCTTTCTGGTGGTCAGCAGCAAAGAGTGGCGGTTGCTAGAGCGCTTGCGGTGGAACCGGAGCTATTACTTCTTGATGAGCCGATGTCAAATCTTGATGCGGCGCTTAGGGATAGGATGAGGGAAGAGGGATAAGAACTGTAGGGGATAAGGTGTTTGTAGGGCTTCGAGGGGAGTGTTAGCTATGGAAAATATTTTTGAGAAGCTTAAAAATTCTAAGCTAAATACTAATTTAAGGTATATTAGAGTTAGTTATATAGCATTTTTTTGGATTGCGTTAGGGTTTGTGGTTTTTCCTATGGTCAATACACTGCTTAAGAGTTTTGAAACTGACAGCGGAGTTTTTTATAAAAATTATATTGATTATTTTGCTAATCCTAATAATTTGAGAGTCGTATACAACACTTTAAAGATGGGGATAGTTACGGTGGCAGTATGTGGGTTTATAGGTACATCTTTAGCGCTTTACATAGGTTTTATTGAGGTCAGATTTAGGAAACTCATACACATACTTCTTCTTAGTCCTATGATGGTGCCTGGGGTGGTTATTGTTATAGCGTTCATTCAGCTCTATGGAGAGAGCGGAATGATTACAAAGCTTATTCAGGCTTTTTGGGGACTGGAAAGTATTCCATATAGGTTTGGCGGGTTTTGGGGGATTATTTTTGTGCATGCGTATACGCAGTATGTATATTTTTACTTAAATGTTTCGATTTCGCTAAAGTATTTGGATTATGCAGCGATTGAGGCGGCAAGGGGACTTGGAGCTTCAAAGTTTCATATTTTTAGGACAGTGGTATGGCCTTTTATTTTGCCTGCGCTACTTTCTTCTTCGATTGTTACTTTTATTTCAGGAATTGCCTCGTTTTCAGCGCCAAATCTTATTGGGGACAGGTACAAGGTGCTTAGTACGCAGATAATGATTTCTAAGTCGAATAATTATCTTAATATAGCGTCTATGCAGGTGGTTATTCTTATGGGGATGGGGCTTGCTGTGATGTTTCTTATGAGGTATTTTGAACAGAAATATTCTCAGGAAGCTTCTGTAAGAAGTGTTGCGATTGAAAGGGTAAGGCTTAAAAACAGAGTATTAAGTTTTGGTTGTGGGGCACTTATTTTTGGACTAATTGTAATGATTATACTTCCCGTGTTTACTATTTTGCTATTTTCTTTTGCGAATTCAAGCAGTATAATGATGTATATTTTTCCAAGGGAGTTTGGACTACTTATTTCGCTACCGGTAGCATATATGAGTGCGAAGAGAAAAAGTAGGGTGAATGTTTTGCTGGAACTTTTGTTTATGATTCCATGGGCGATGCCGGCAAGTACGATTGCGATAAATCTTATAAACTCGTTTAACAAGAAGAATATATTTGTATTTAATGAAATTCTTATAGGGACTTACTGGATTCTTCCACTGGCTTATATTTTGACGGTGATTCCACTTCTTATTAGAACTAATATGCTTGCATTTGGAAGTTTTAACATGGATTTAGAATATGCTTCAAGAGGGCTTGGCTCAGGAAGATTAAAATCATTTTTTTCAGTCACTGCGCCTGTAATTTCACCGGCTATATTTTCGGGTGCTATTCTTGTATTTATAAAGTGCGTGGGTGAATATACGATGTCGGCGCTTCTTTATGGAGTTTCAAATAGGCCAGTTTCTATTGCTATGGTTACGGCGATGCAGGAATTTGATTTAGGACTTTGTATGGCATATGGCTCACTAGTTATTTTGATGTGTATTGTAGCTATGATTATCGTGTTTAGATTTGAGGGATATGCTTAAAATTTATTTGGAAAAATATTTCTTTTTTTTCTGAAAAAAGGGTATATATCTGTTGTTAGTTATCTAGACTGGATGGTATAATAGTTTATTATATTAAAATGAAAAATCAGAAAGTTTAGAGTTCTATCGATTATAACGACTATATGGAGGAGTAATGTATGGGGGACAATAAGTTTTACGGGACCTAATACGAATGGAGGATATATAAGTTTAGGAACTAGTGTAACTGATGGAAGCGTAGTTAGTGATGGAAACTCAGCAAATGATGTAAACATTTCAGCAGTAAATAATATTGATATTAGAATATTTGCTTCAAATGATGGGGAGAACGCTATAACTGATGGCATTATTTATATTAATAATGAAGCTGCAATTTATAATGTAATTTCATCGGATCCAGCAGCAAACTGTACTTCGTTTGTAATAAAAAGTAATGATGGAAGTGAATTTAATTTAATGTCACTAAATATTGACAATTGTAATTGCTCAGATCCTTATGTTTATATTCAGGGATTTAAGGATACAAATAGTACACCTAAATTAAAAATTAATTTGGATGAAAATGGATCTAGGACTAGATTTGATTCTAACTCTTGGAGCCCTATAAATTTGGAGAATGTAGATAAGGTGGTAATTTATAAGGCAGATGAAAACCCTGCATTAACGGCAGGTTTAGGATATATAACTATTGGGGCTCCAATTTTACCAGAAGAGCCAACAACAAAATATACAGTGTCTTATGATGGAAATGGAAGCACTGGAGAAACCGTTCCAAGTGATTCAAGCAGCCCATACGAGCAAGGAGAACCGTAACGGTACTTGGAAATACAGGAGGTCTTGTAAGAGCAGGTTACACATTTGCAGGCTGGAATACGAAAGCCGATGGAAGTGGAACAGACTACAGCGATGGAAGTACATTCGCAATGGGAGATAGCAACGTAACGCTATACGCGAAGTGGACACTAAATAGCGGCGGAGGAAGTACAGGCGGAGGCGGTGGAGGAACATCAACAACACCAACAAACCCAACAACACCTCCAGGAACAAAAACTGAGGAAAAAAATGTACCAGTTATAATCAACGGAAAAGTTGAAAATGCAGGGACTGAAACTATAACTCAAAATAATGGTATAAAAAATGTAGATATGTCAGTATCTGGAGAGCTTGTTAATAAGAAGATTGAAGAAGCTGTTCAGCAGCAAGTTCAAACACCTAATGCTATAGTAAATAATGTAGTTGAGGTACCAATATCAGCAGCTGATGCAAATTCTATAAACACTAAACTTACAGGAGATATCGTAAAGAAAATGGATGATAATTCATTTAAGCTTATGATAAATGCAGGAAGTGTAGATTATGTTATACCTGCAAATGAATTAAAGATTGAAAATGTAGCCGCTCAAATGGGCGTATCTCAAGCTGAACTTAAATCTATAGAGGTTCAGATAAAAATAAATAAGGTTACAGAAGAAACAGCTAAGCAAATTTCAGAAAATGCTACTAAGAAGAACATGGCGGTAGTAGTTAGTCCGGTTGAGTTTTCGATAGTAGCCAATACTACTTCAAAAGATGGTACGAAAAGCGAAGTTACAATTTCAAAATTTACTCAATATGTAGAACGTACTATTGCAATTCCAGAGGGGGTAGATCCAAGTAAGATAACTACAGGTGTTGTGTATAATGATGATGGAAGCTTTGCACATATACCTACGGAAATTGTAGTAAAAGATTCAAAATATTATGCTAGACTTAATTCACCAACAAACTCTAAGTACTCAGTTATATGGAATCCCGTTAAAGTGGACTCTGTAAAAAATCACTGGAGTAAGGAAAGTGTAGAAGATATGGCATCTAGACTTGTTATAGATAATCCAAATAGCTTTGAGCCAAATCGTGCAATAACAAGAGGAGAATTTATTGACGTAGTTACTAAAGGTCTTGGAATTTATAGACCTCAGACTGAAGCTGCTAATAAATTTAACGATGTTAAAAAAGCGAGCAAGTACTATAATGGAGTACTTACAGGTGTAGATTATGGGCTGATAAATGGTTACAAGGATGGAAGTTTTAAACCTA
>JBOFWC010000112.1:0-6337 GCA_051653405.1 Proteocatella sp.
TAGAGCTGTAATCACTTTATGTGAATATTCAGTGTCAAGTACAACCTCCGCTCGACTTGCATGTGTTAAGCACGCCGCCAGCGTTCATCCTGAGCCAGGATCAAACTCTTAAATAAAATGTTTGTCTGGTTCGGATTAAACATCCGACATATCTTTTTTCGTTATCTCAATATTTGAAATTACGGTTATTACTTTTTAGATGATTTCTCATCTGTAAATGGTTGTATATTCTACTGTTTAGTTTTCAAGGTTCATGTTTATTTTGTGTCTTTTTTGTGTTTTTTAAGCACCTGACGACTTTTATTATTATACTCTCTCATCATTGTTTTGTCAACACTTTTTTTGTTTTTTATTTTTTATTTTAGTGTTTGATTTTCAATTGTAAACTTAATTGATTTCTTAGAGCTTTATTATAATATCATTTTGTAATTCATTTGTCAACATAATTAACTTATTTATTTTATATTTTTTAAAATCAAGATAATTTTAATTCTATATAAATAATTTTCTGAACTTTTGAACACAAAATATGATATAATATTTTGTTATAACTTTTATATATTTAAGAAAAGAGAATAAATTATGAGAAATCAACAACTTGAAAAAAAGATAATAAAAATCGACAAAGATATAGAAGGCCTAAATATCGCAAAAAAATATCTTTCCAATGCAGCTGAAATTGAAGATGTTAAGGTTGGACTAAACAGAGAAAGACAACTTATGATTTTAAGCTTATATCAAGATGATAATAAATCTAGGATAGAATGCCTTGAACTTTTAAAAAATAAGCTAAACAAAGAGTTATTTAAGGAAGAACAATTAGAATTGCTTGATAATATAAAAGAAATTTTCGGAAGAAGATTTCCTGATGTAAGTAAAAGTAGTAACGGGCTTAATGCATGGCTTAATTTTATTGATATTAAATGCGAATGGATTCAAGTAGAAGGATCTGAATGGGCCAAACTTATAATAACTGACATTTAATAAATATTAGTTATACAATAAGTATCCAGAATAAATAAAAACGTAGTTTGTTTTAAACAAACTACGTTTTTTATATAGAAATTTAATAATCTTAAATTACTTAACTTCTGCTTTTGCTCCAGCAGCTTCAAGTTCTTCAACGATTTTCTTAGCTTCGTCAGCTGAAACAGCTTCTTTAACAGTTTTAGGAGCTCCATCAACAAGATCTTTTGCTTCTTTAAGACCTAGTCCAGTTATTCCTCTAACAACTTTGATAACTCCAACTTTTGAAGATCCAGCGTCTGTTAATATTACATCAAACTCTGTTTTTTCTTCAGCAGCAGCACCAGCATCTCCAGCAGCAGCTACCATTACAGGAGCAGATGCAGATACACCGAATTTCTCCTCTGCAGCTTTAACTAATTCATTTAATTCTAAAACTTTCATTTCTTCTATAGCTTGTAATATTTGCTCTATAGTCATTTTAATTACCTCCATATTTTTTAAAATATTTTTATTTTCAATTTTTATTTATGTGATTTTATTAAGCGCCTTGCTCTTCTTTTTGCTTTGCAACTGCATCAAGCATGTAAACAAAGTTAGAAACTGGAGCTTTGAAGCTTCCAAGAAGCTTAGCGATAAGCTCTTCTCTTGATGGTATTTTAGATATAGCTACCATACCTTCTGCATCGTAGTATTCACCTTCTACATATCCCATTTTAAATTCTAAAGCTGGGCATGTTTTAGCGAAATCTGCTACGATTTTAGCTGGTGCTACTGCATCTTCGTATCCAAATGCTATTGCATTTGTTCCTACAAGATTAACATCATCTAATTTTTCTAGATTTCCTACTTGAGCTGCAGCTCTTCTTACTAATGTATTTTTGTATACTTTGTAATCTATACCTGCTTCTCTAAATTTATTTCTTAAGTTTGTTGCCTGCTCAACAGTAAGCCCTTTGTAGTTAACAACCACTACTGATTGTGCTCTTTGTAACTTATCTGCAATTTCGTCCACAACAACTTGTTTTATTTCGATTGCCTTTGACATATCTAGTACCTCCTTCTTTCGTATTTTATACTTAAAAAGCCTTCGTAGTACGTAGACATACGAAGGCTATAGTTTCTATATAACAAACAACCTCGGTAGGATTTATTTTTGCACCTACTGTCTACAGTGTACTATTCACTTTTTCAACTTTTTCAGTATACTATACTTTTTCTTGTTTGTCAACAATAAACTATAATTATTCGCTAACTCTTACTGGGTTAACTTTTACTCCAGGTCCCATAGTACTTGCAAATGTTACAGATTTTATATACTGTCCTTTTGCTGCAGATGGCTTAGCTTTAATTACAGCTTCTATTAACGCATGGAAGTTCTCTGTTAATTTTTCTTTACCAAATGATACTTTTCCTACTGGTACGTGAATTATATTAGTTTTGTCAAGTCTGTATTCTACTTTACCTGCTTTGATTTCGTCGATTGCTTTTGCAACGTCAAATGTAACAGTTCCTGATTTAGGGTTTGGCATAAGTCCTTTTGGTCCTAATACCTTTCCTAATCTTCCTACTACTCCCATCATATCTGGTGTAGCTACTATTATATCAAATTCAAACCAGTTTTCGCCTTGAATTTTAGCTACTAGTTCTTCTGCTCCAACAAAATCTGCTCCTGCTGCTTCAGCTTCCTTAGCTTTTTCACCTTTTGCGAATACTAATACTCTCTTAGTTTTTCCTGTTCCGTGTGGAAGCACTATTGCTCCTCTTACTTGTTGATCAGCGTGTCTTGAATCTACGCCTAGCTTTATGTGTGCTTCAACTGTCTCATCGAACTTAGCTGATGCTACATCTACAACTACTCCAAGTGCTTCAGAAGCTACATATAAGTTTTGTCTGTCATACTTTTTAAGAGCTTCTTGGTACTTCTTAGGTTGCTTAGCCATAATCATTTCCTCCTTCGTGGTAATAACGGTAAAATTTTTTATTTGCCTCCCACCAATCTATATAAGCAAATAGAATTAATCTTCTACAACGATTCCCATACTTCTTGCTGTTCCAGCAACCATACTCATAGCCGCTTCAACGCTTGCTGCATTTAAGTCTGGCATTTTTAACTCTGCAATCTCTCTGATTTGTGCAGTTGTTATTTTTGCAACTTTCTTCTTGTTTGGCTCTCCTGAACCTGACTCTATCTTGCACGATTTCTTTATAAGAACCGCTGCAGGTGGAGTCTTAGTTATGAATGAGAACGATCTGTCTTGATATACAGTAATTACTACTGGTATTATCATTCCAGCTTGATCAGCAGTCTTTGCATTATACTGCTTTGTAAACTCCATTATGTTAACTCCGTGCTGTCCTAATGCTGGTCCTACTGGCGGCGCTGGAGTAGCTTTACCTGCTGGTATTTGAAGTTTTATTTGTCCAATTACTTTTTTAGCCATTTAATGACACCTCCTATTATCCAAGTCTAATCTACTTTTTTTCTTATTTGAGACATTTCTAGGTCTAACATTGTCTCTCTATCTCCGAACATAAATATTTTGACTTTAACTATTGCATTTTCTGCATCGATTTCTTCTATAGTTCCATCGAAGTCTTTGAACGCTCCTGCTACTATCTCAATTTTTTGTCCTATTTCAAAGTCTATGTCTAAAACTGATTTCATTTCTTTTTCCAGACCCATATTTTCAACTTCTTCTGGTGTGAGAGCTATCGGTTTAGAGTTAGGTCCAACAAAGCCTGTAACACCTTTTGTGTTTCTTACAATATACCAAGACTCATCTGTAACAAACATCTTTACAAGACAATACCCTGGAAATATCTTTCTTTGTTTTACTTTTTTCTTGCCGTTTTTGATTTCTACAAGCTCTTCTACCGGAACAGCTACATCTTGGATTATATCTTCCATATTTCTGTTTTTAACAGACTTTTCGATTGTAGCCTTAACTTTATTTTCGTGTCCGGAATAGGTATGAACAACATACCATTGTGCTTTTTCGCTCAAGGCCAGTCCCCCTTAGTTTCCTAATATCTTACTCATAATAAATCCAAATACTGAATCTATTCCGTAGATAATAACTGCCATAACCACAACTGTAAGTATTACTGTCGTTGTATAGTTAGCCATTTCTTTTTTGGTCGGCCAGTGAACTTTTTTAAGTTCAGTTCTAACTTCACTCAAAAATTTTCCTAAAGAAAATTTTTCCTTTGCTTCTGTTTGCATCAACTCACACCCTTTACTAACTTATTTAGTTTCTTTATGTGTAGTGTGTTTTTTGCAGAATTTACAATATTTTTCAAGTTCAATCCTATCTGGATTGTTTTTCTTGTTTTTCATAGAATTGTAATTTCTTTGCTTACACTCTTGACAAGCTAATGTCACTTTTACTCTCATAGTGCACCTCCTATAGTGGTATAAACTAGAAGGATCCATTCCATAACATAGATTGGTGTAATTATGGTTTTACCTTTAAATTTTACTACAAGTACTATATCGTGTCAATCTTTTTTTTGCACAATTAAAAAACCTGTCTTTTTCACAGGATATCTTTAGTAACTTATAATATTAACTTTTACATTATATCATACCTTATCAACACTTGTAAATATTATAGTTTTTATATATTATATAGGTATGTAAGAATATAAATATATAATTGCTATAATATTTTTTAATAAAAAGAGGTGTTTCCAACATGGACAATATGATTTTTCTCGAAAATACACTTCCGTTTTGGAAGAATTTAAATAAAAATGAACAAAACTTAATTCTAAATAACTATACCGAGAAGTCTTTTTCTAAAAACACAATATTATCTGGCGCTAATAATGAATGTACTGGCTTTATAATAGTTAAGAATGGCCAGCTTCGAATATATAGCAATTCTTCTGAAGGAAAAGAGATAACTCTATATAGGCTTCTTGAACTAGATAGCTGTATATTTAGCGCTTCCTGTATGCTAAAAAACATAAACTTCGATATAAGTATAGGATTTGAAAAAGACAGCAACATTTTAATAATTCCGTCAGAGATATTTAATGAACTAAACGAAACTAATTCTTATGTAAAATCATTTGTTCTAGATTTAGTAAGTTCAAGATTCTCAGATGTAATGTGGATATTTGAACAATATGTCTTTAGTAATATGGCGCAAAGACTTGCCAACACTCTAATAGAACAATCTTCACTCCATAATTCACAAACTTTAGATATAACCCACGATTATCTTGCTAGAGAGCTTGGAACTGCAAGAGAAGTAGTGACAAGACTTCTAAAACAATTCCAAGATGATAACGTTGTAAAACTCTCTAGAAATAAAATTGAGATTTTAAACTCATATGAACTACAAAATAAACTATAAATTTATTTTATATTTTCGTCAACTTACCCAATTTAAAAATGGAGGTTTTGATTTATTATGATGAATGTGAACAAAGAATTATGTATAGGTTGCAGTAAATGTGTTAATGAATGTTTTCCAAAATGCATAACTATGGTAGAGAAAAAAGCTGATATCAACGACAAAAACTGCTTTAAATGTGGTCACTGCATCGCAGTCTGTCCTGTAAATGCTATTAGCATGGATGATTACAATATGGATGAGGTTGTTGAATATGATTCTAAAACCTTTGATATAGCTCCTGAAAATCTTTTAAACTTTATAAAGTTCAGAAGATCTATAAGACAATTTAAAGAAATTGATGTTGAAAATGAAAAAATAGAAAAAATAATAGAAGCTGGCCGCTTTACTCAAACCGCAACAAATATGCAAGACGTTTCGTATACAGTAGTAAAGGATTCGCTTCCAGTTTTAAAAGAGATGACTTATGAAACTTTAAAAAATATCGGAGAAGAGATGCTTGCTGATCCAAATCAAAAGAATACAGTTTTTAAAAGATATGCTCTAATGTGGATAAATATGCACAAAGAGTATCATAAAAATCCAAAGGAAAATGATAAACTGTTCTTTAATGCACCCTCACTTATCATAGTAAGCGCTTCTGCAGAAATAAATGGAGCTCTAGCTTCTTCAAATATGGAGCTTATTACTGATGCCCTTGGTCTTGGTACCTTCTTCAGTGGATTCTTTGTAAGAGCTGCTAAGGCAAATCCTGAAATCAAAAAACTTATTGAACTCCCAGAAGGCAAAGAAATAGTATCATGCCTTGTAATAGGATATCCGAATGTAACATACAAAAGAACTGTTCCTAGAAAAGCAGTTGAAATAGCTTGGAAATAATCAATAGCATACTATTGAAAATCATAAGTGCCTATACTTTCCATCATTAAGGGAAATATAGGCACTATAATTTTTTATGCTTTTCTTCTATCTCTCATAAATAAAACCATTACCGCAGATATAACTAC
>JBOFWC010000113.1:0-3850 GCA_051653405.1 Proteocatella sp.
GTTTCCCAAGATTTATTTAACTTTATAAAATTACCGTTTAAATCGGCAATACACAATAGATCAAGATTTATTGAAAAGAACTGTTCGAGTTCATCATCTTTTCCTTCAAGAACGGATTTAAAATCTCTGGCTTCATTAGTTACATCCACTATGCTTTTTATAAAATAATGTTTTTGAGGAGAATATATAATAACTTTATACCACTTATCTAAGTTTGGAAAATATTGCATAAATTCATGAGTTTCATTGTTTAATGAGACATCACTATATATTTGAATCATTGAGGTTTCGTTTGGAGTTGTATCTATATTTACAGAACGCATATTTTTTGAAACTATGTTTTTCTTTTTTAAGCCTGTGTTTATTTCAAAGGATTCATTAACATAAATAACCTCATAATCTATGGGATTGTTGAGGTGGTCGAAGATTATTTTATTAAGCGAAAATCCTATGGGGGAAGAGTCAAATATCTCTGTATAAAGTTTTCTGTTCATTAGAATCTCCTTGAAAATCAAAAATATAATTAAAGTTAAATTATTTATATAGTGAGATAAAATTAAATCTTAAGCATTGTTATTTATACCCGGCTTAAATAGTAGAAAATCATTATTCACAAAATAAGAATAGTTTCTTTTATCAATCGCTTTATATTCCTATACTAAAATTTCGTCAAAAAATAAAATAAAAAAACCCCACCTTATTAAAATTAAAATGTTTTCAGTGGGGGAAATAAATATATTTATTAAATCTTATACATAAAATAATATGTTCGGTTAAATATTAAGCGTAAGCCTTTATAGATCCGAAAACTTTGAAAATAATTATTGATACAAAAGTGTTTGCTAAAGATGTAGGTAGAATAACAGTTACAAATAATGCTGAAAATGGAGCAGGAAGTCCAAACATTAAAAGTGCAGTTCCCAAGAATACTACTCCACTTACAATAGTTCCTAAGAAACTAGCAATACATACAAAACCATTTTTCTTAGAAGATGAGCTAATGAAAGTAGCAAACATTTTTATCATAGAGTATACAAATATTGCAGAAACCACTTTATCTATTACAGATGGAAGTTGGCCTCCAGGAAAACCTGTAGTAAGTGCTGCTATAATTCCAGCAACAACTCCAGTAACAACAGTATTTTTTAAATTTGGGTTTATTATTATAGCGATAAACATGCATGCAAGCATAAAATCAGGTTTAATTCCAAAAAACAGCGGAGGAGTAACGGCGTGAAGCACAAAGCCAATTCCTAAAAGTACAGCTGACATAACTAAATCTCTCGTAGTAAAAGTTGAATTTTTCATAATAACATCCTTTCTTCGCCTCTTGCGAAATAAAAATTTTTAAAATAGTCGTGTCAGAAATAAGCAAGGAAATAAAAAAACCGCGAAAATGAATATTTATTCCCATAAGGAGCAAATATAACATTCGCGGTGCCATCCTTCTTAATACTATATAAATCTTTCAATTAAAAAAACTCCAGTCAAAAAAAACAGGAGTTACGTAACCGAAAAGATAAATAAAAAGCATCATCTTATTTCAGGTACTAACATACCCTACCCCTATAACGTGAGGAACACGTCTTCAGCTACTTATAACTGTTCGCCTAGAATCTCATAGACCCATTCACTTAAAATCCACTACTGAGTTCCACCAACCCTCAGCTCTCTGCAAGCTTTGTTTAAGCTACTTACTTCTAATCAACGACTTTACTATTGATTTATATTAATAATAAAGGTAATATTAAATTATGTCAAGCATTATTCAGAAAATAATAAAAAATTTTAAGAGGAGGTGTAGTTTTTGTATATATTAAGCAAAGAAGAAATGTATCAAGCAGATAAGTACACTATAGAGAATATAGGAATTCCAGGGTATACACTTATGGAATGTGCGGGGCAAGCTATGACAGTTAAAATAGAAAAGGTGATTCATGAAATAGAAAAAAGCTTACAAAAAAGAAGTACACAAATATTAGTACTATGCGGAAGTGGAAATAATGGAGGAGATGGACTTGTTGTGGCAAGAAGGCTTCTTCAAAAAGGATATGATGTGAAAACTATACTATGCACAATAGAAGAAAATGTAAAAGGGGATGCGCTTAAGGCGCTTAAATCATATCAAAATTCAAACTATAAACTAGAAGTATATAAGGAAGAAAAAAAATCATACATAAAAGATACCATTTCAAAAAGTGACATAATAATAGATGCGTTGTTAGGAATAGGCAGCAGAAGAACCATATTGGAGCCATACAAAAACATAATAGACATGGTTAATTCATTTAGTGCTAAAATCATATCGCTAGACATCCCTAGTGGAACCTTAGCAGATGAAAATACCTTTGAAAATTCAATAGAAGCAGATATAACCTTAAGTGTTCAGTATCCCAAAATCAGTGCATATATATATCCCTCTGCAAAAAACTATGGAGAGCTCAATATAATAGAAGCAGGAATAGTAATGCCGAAATATAAGAATTTTAAAAAGCTATGGACAGAAGAAGATCATATAAACAACATTTCAATTGAAAAAACAGATGCCCATAAAGGAGACAATGGAAGAGTAGTTATCGTAGGTGGAAGCAGAAATATGATAGGTGCGCCTATAATGAGTGCCCTTGCATGCGCTAGGTCAGGAGCAGGGCTTATTTCACTTGCGATTCCAAGCGTAAACATTAATGTAGCATCACAAAGACTATTGGAAGCTATGTATATAGATGTAAAAGAAGAAGATGGATACATTATAGATATAGATATTCCAAAAGCAGACATAATAACGCTGGGGATGGGAATAGGAAGAAATCCTAAAACTTCAAATATAATAAAGAAAATAATAGAATCAGAAGCCAATATAATATTGGATGCAGATGCATTATATTTTTTAAGACCATACAGAGAGCTTCTTAAATATAGAAAAGGTTTAACTATAATAACACCACATGAGGGTGAAATGGCACAAATTTGTGGAACGACAGTAGAAGAAGTAAGAAACAATAGATTTACTATAGCAAAAGAATTTTCTCAAGAATATCAAATATATACAGTTCTAAAAGGCCCTCACACAGTACTTAGTTGTCCAAATGGAGATCAATATGTGAACAGCAGTGGGAATCAATCGCTAGCAAAAGGTGGAAGTGGAGATGTATTGGCAGGAATAATAGCAGCGAAAGTAGGAAAGGTTTTAAAAAGTAAAAATATAGATAAATTAGAAAAAGCAATAATTGATTCAATATATATACATGGGAAAGCGGCAGATAAGTTAGTAGAAAAGAAAAATGCATATCATAATATAATAGCTACAGATATAATAGAACAAATATAGAAATTAAAAACCGTACACAAGAAAACGATTTAAAACAAAATATGTATTTTAATAAAGGATAACAACATTATAATACGGCACATATCGAACAAAACAAGTGAAACATATAATTATTTTCAGATGTTAGAAAAAAAGAGAAAAATATAAAAAAATATATAAAATAAATATTGACTTTTTATCTGTGTCCTAGTATACTAATAAAAGTCGCCGGGAGACACCGATGACAAACAAAAACGAAAAAATAAAAAACAAAAAAGTTGTTGACAAAGACGATTGAATGTGATATACTAAGTAAGTTGTCGCTTGAAGAACAACGACAAAATATGAACCTTGAAAACTAAACAGTAGAATATACAACCATTTACAGATGAGAAATCATCTAAAAAAAGTAATAACCGTAATTTCAAGAAATTGAGATAACAAAAAGATATGTCGGATGTTTAATCCGAACCAGACAAACATTTTATTTAAGAGTTTGATCCTGGCTCAGGATGAACGCTGGCGGCGTGCTTAACACATGCA
>JBOFWC010000114.1:0-1793 GCA_051653405.1 Proteocatella sp.
GTTTTTAAGTAACTGAAACCTAGAGTTTTCCAGTCTAAATTAACTTTTTCCATAATAATTTCCTCCTTAGTTAGAACTTTTAGTCAATATTTTAGTTAGAGTGGGACATAATCCTACCCTTTTAGTATAACTCCATCAACTTATATATGGCAATAGAAAAATAAGGCTAAAAATGATATAATATAGTATAATTAATTATAGATAGATATTTAAATATGTAATTTGAAATTTTATAAGAGTAGTTATGATAAAAGCTATTTTATAACAACATTATAATAAGGAAGTTTATAAAAAAATAGGTGAGGTATGGATATGAACTTGGAAAGAGAACAGGCAGTAGCGCTTTTAGAAGAATACGTTAGCACACCACATATAAAGATACATTCCCTAGCTACAGAGGCGGTTATGAGGGCGCTTGCAAAAAGACTTGCACCAGGAGATGAACAGCTTTGGGCCATGGCGGGACTTCTGCATGATTTAGATAATGACAGCTGTGATTGGAAAAATGATATGGCAACACATGGGCCTGTGACGATAGAGCTTTTAAAGAAGCATAATTTTGGCAATGAAGATATGTATAATGCAATCCTTGCCCACAATCCGGAAAATGGAAAGAAACCGGAAAGTACATTTGAAATAGCAATGTATGCAGGAGATCCTATAACCGGCTTTATAAATGCGATTACACTGGTTTATCCAGATAAGAAAATTGCAAGCGTTAAGGTAAAGTCGATAGTTAAACGCATGAAAGAAACTCGTTTTGCGGCAGGGGCAAATAGAGAAGCTATGATGGCGATAGAAAAAATAGGGATTCCATTCCCTGAGTTTGCGCAGCTTTCCCTTGAAGCTATGCAGGAAATTGCAGACGATTTGGGACTGTAAAATGAAAGAAGTATAAAGCTACAACAGACATATTTTTATTAAGAAGGAGCAGTAATGTTTATAGATGATACGATAGCCGCGATAATAACCGCGCCAGGAGAGTCGGCGGTAGGGATAATAAGACTTAGCGGAAAAGGTGCACTTGAGTGCATAAATAGAATATTTGTACCTGTTAAAAAAGGTGTAAAGCTAGAAGATAGAGTAAGATATCTTACTCTGGGACATATAACTGATAGAAAATCAGATGGAAGCGAAGAAATTGTAGACGAGGTACTTTGTGCATATATGAAAGCCCCTCATACTTATACGAAGGAAGATGTCGTAGAGATAAATTGCCATGGAGGATATTTGAGCTTAAAGCGTACGCTTGAACTTGTGCTGAAAAATGGGGCAAGACTTGCGGAAAAAGGCGAATATACAAAGCGTGCATTTTTAAACGGAAGAATAGACCTTTCTCAAGCTGAAGCTGTAATGGATATAATTATGGCAAAGACTACAAAGAGTCACGAACTTTCACAGAAACAGCTTGATGGAAAACTTTCAAGCAAACTTGAGGAAATAAGACACAATGTTACCGCAGATTTAGCAAGAATCACGGTGGCTGTAGATTTTCCAGAAGAAGATGAACCAGAGGTAACTTATCAGGAACTTATTGACAGTACAGGAGCTCATCTTAAAGAAATAAACAAGATGATCCAAAGCTTCGAGGTTGGAAAAGTATACAGAGATGGACTTAGAACGGTAATTGTAGGAAAACCAAATGTAGGAAAATCCTCTCTTCTAAATGGAATCCTTCAAGAAAACAGAGCAATTGTTACTGATATAGCGGGAACCACAAGAGATATAATTGAAGAGTACCTAACGCTTGATGGGATACCTATAAGACTTGTAGATACAGCAGGGATAAGACT
>JBOFWC010000115.1:0-22675 GCA_051653405.1 Proteocatella sp.
ACCATGGTCTGAACTCACACCTATTTTCATGTTCTCCTCCAAGTTTTATTTATATATTTGCTGAAGCTTTGACAAGTCTATTCATAACAGCACATGAAAGCTCATCAAAACTAAAACACTCACAAATTATAAGCTTTACCCCCATGTCATCCATAAGTCTTAAGCTCGTAAATATACTTTTTGCTAGTTCAATACTATCTTTACCCAAACTAAACGCAAAATCCCCATATAAGGCCTTGTTATCTTCAAGACAAAAAACTTTTATTTGGTCATCTAAATAAATTCGCTTGTCAGCTTCATCTATTTTATGTTGATATTCTGAAATAAAATCAAGGATTTCCTCCGAATTTTGTGCAACCAACACCTCTGCCTTAGGACTATAATGTCTATACTTCATTCCAGGAGATTTGGGAGCTCGCTTTTCATTTTCTATGATATCCTTTGAATTGGCATTTTTTTCTTCCATAATTCTTTTTAGTTTATCATTAAGCTCTTCTAGCTTTTCTTGATTTCCAGCCGCTGCAATTTCAAGAATTTCTCTTTGACTAATCTTTCCAGGTCTTAGTACTAGCGGAATTTCTACCGTTAAATCAACTACGGTAGACTCAATTCCGATTTCAGAATCATCACTTAGGATTATCATATCAACTCTTTCAGACATCTCCTCAAGTGCATATTTGCTACTTGTTATAGAGGGTCTTCCCGATATATTAGCTGAAGGCCCCGCTATAGGAAGTCCCGCTTCCTCGATAAGCTTAAGTGCTACTTTATGATCAGGCATTCTTACTGCTACCGTATCAAGTCCTCCTGTAGTAGTAAGCGGCACTATATCCTTTTTCTTAAATATGAACGTTATAGGTCCTGGCCAAAATTCATCTATAAGCTTTTTAGCTACATCATCAATCTCAGATACTATATCTACTAGCATTTCTTTACTAGATATGTGAACTATAAGCGGATTGTCAGAAGGTCTTCCTTTAGCTGCATAAATTTTCTTAGCCGCATCTTCAGAAAGCGCATTTGCCCCAAGACCGTATACAGTTTCTGTAGGGAACACTACCGTTCCTCCAGTTTTTATTATCTCCGCAGCTCTTAAAATACTATCTATATCTTCTTTACAAAAATTTTCTTTTGATACTCTAGCTATTTCTGCACTCATATGTCTACCTCTTATTAAAGAGACTGCATTTTATCTGTCTGATCTGTAGTAATAAGTGCATCTATCATTTCATCCATATCCCCGTTTACAAATTGATCTAATTTGTAAAGAGTCATATTTATTCTATGATCACTTACTCTTCCTTGAGGATAGTTGTAAGTTCTTATTCTCTCAGATCTGTCTCCAGTACCAACCTGACTCTTTCTTTCCTGTGCTACAGCCTTTTGAGATTTTTCAAGCTCTATATCATAAAGTTTAGCTCTTAATATTTTAAATGCTTTCTCCTTATTTTTAAGCTGTGATTTCTCATCCTGCATAGAAATTACTATTCCCGTAGGCATATGTGTAAGTCTTACTGCAGAGTCAGTAGTATTTACCGACTGACCACCGTTTCCTGATGATCTAAACACGTCAACTCTTACATCATTCATATTAAGCTCTACTTCTACATCCTCTACTTCAGGAAGCACCGCTACTGTAGCTGTAGAAGTATGGATTCTTCCACTTGACTCTGTATCTGGAACCCTTTGAACTCTGTGAACTCCAGACTCAAATTTAAGTCTAGAATAAGCACCTTTTCCAGTTATCATAAATACAACTTCCTTGTATCCACCTATTCCTGTTTCATTTGAAGAAAGCATTTCTACTCTCCATCGCTTGCTTGAAGCATACATTGAGTACATTCTGAATAATACTCCTGCAAAAAGAGCAGCTTCATCGCCTCCTGCTCCACCTCTAATTTCTACTATAACGTTTTTATCATCATTAGGGTCTTTAGGTAGCATCAATATTTTAAGCTCAGATTGAATAGTTTCCATAGCTTCTTCCTTCTCAGAAAGTTCCATTTTTGCAAGCTCTCTAAACTCTTCATCTGAAGATGTCTCAAGGATTTCCTTTGCCGCTTCTATATCTTCCTTTGTTTGCTTATATTCTCTATATTTACCAACTATTGGCTCTAAATCGGCAACCTCTTTCATTAGCTTTTGCCAAGTAGTTTGATCTGAAATAATTTCTGGGTCAGCAACCCTCATATTCAAATCTTCAAACTTTTCTTCAAGTACTTCAAGTTTATCAAACATTTCTTCCCAATCCTTTCTATTTGAAACCTAAGACCACTCGGTCATGCCCTGCAAGGTCTTTTATTATTTCAATATCTCTATAATTATTATTTTCAAAAATAGCTTTTACCGCTTCTGCTTGGTCATAGCCTATTTCAAAAGCCAAAAAACCATTTTGTTTAATAAGTCTATAACCCTCTTCAATTATTCTTCTATAAAAATACAGCCCATCTTCAAATCCATCAAGTGCATTTACCGGCTCAAAATCTTTTACATCAGACATCAGCATCGGTATCTCATCACTTCTTATATATGGAGGATTTGAGACAATAAAATCGTAAAGATTTTCTTCATTAGAATCATCATATAATTTAAGCGGTTCTATATTTTGAAATATATCCGAATAAAGTATACTAAATCGTCCGCTTATGTTACTTCCCTTTGAATTTTTTGCATTTTGAGAATCTACATAGATCGCATTTTTTCTTGCAAGTTCTATAGCTTTTGGATTTATATCGCCTGCAATCATACTTAAATTTTCAAATCTACTCAAAAGTGTTACTGAAATTATTCCGCTTCCAATCCCTATTTCAACTGCATGAAGCGGCCTATTTGAAAAAAATATATTTTTAGATAGTATCCTTTCAACCTCATCTACTAAGATTTCCGTATCAGGTCTTGGGATTAGTACTCCTTCTTCACAATAAAAGTCATATTCGCCAAACTCTCTATGGCCTAATATATATGCCATAGGTTTATTTTCTGATCTTAAAAGAAGTGCTTTTTCTATTTGATTTAATATATCTAAATCCACTTTTTCATCTGGATTAAGCATTATATACAGTCTGTCTCGTCCCGTATATTCAGCTATTATAACATCAGTTTCAAGTGCGGCCACATTATAGTCCTGGCCTTTTGAAACTAAAAGATTCCTACCATAGCTACAAATATCTTTTAAAGTGTTTTTTAATTCCAATCCCACTACCTTCCTTTACATCAAAGTTTCTGGATCAACTGCAACTCCCGTAGTAGGCGATTCTCTTTCAAGTATACCCTCATCTTCAAGTACTGCTTTTAGTGAAGCTATTGCCACCTCTATCTGTAAATCATCAGGTTCCTTAGTAGTTATTTTTTGCATCATAAGTCCTGGCCACACCATCGCTCTTGTAAAAAAGTTTTGATGCTTCCCTGCAAATCTTATAACCTCATAAGACAATCCCGCCATAAGTGGAAATACTAATATCTTAACAAGACTTCTAAGCCATACATTTCTTATTCCCACAAAACTAAATATCGCTATAGATATCGCAATTACAACAAACATAAAGTTTGTCCCACACCTAGGATGAAGTCTATCCATAGATTTTACATTTTCTACTGTAAGATCAAGCCCTTTTTCATATGCAAATATACTCTTATGCTCTGCTCCATGATACTGAAACACCCTTTTTATATCTTTAAGCTGAGACATCAAAAATAGATATGCTACAAATATTGTAAGCTTTATAGCGCCTTCTCTCATAGATACAAGTATTGTCTTATCTGCTGGATTTCCTTTTGCAAAAAAAGTAGGCAATACAATAAATAGTCCTATAGCGATTATTACTGAAAATACTATGGAAACAATATTTATTACCTCATCCAGTCTATCGCCAAAAACTTTTTTAAGCCATTTGTCAAACTTAGACTCTTCTTCTTCGTCAAACCCTTCTGCATAAAGATTGGCTGAATAAGTAAGATCTTTTCCACCTTCTACCATTGATTCCACAAGCATAAATGCCCCTCTTATAAATGGTAGTCTGCTTATTTTAGATTTTTCATGGTCTTTTTTAAGTTTATGGCGCTTAACATCTATAGTCCCATCACTCTTTCTTACCGCTATGGCCTTACTGCTGCCACACTTCATCATAACCCCTTCAATTAAGGCTTGACCTCCTGCAGGAGTTTTTACTTTATCCTTTTGATACATTCTATTCTCCTATCTGATGGCACTTGCGGCATCTAGCTTCATAGCTTTCTGTCGCTCCCACAAGTATGACAGGATCATCAAACCGTGCCGGTTTCCCATCAATTATTCTCTGCGTTCTAGTAGCTGGGTCTCCACACTTTACACATACAGCCTGAAGTTTATCTACAAATTCCGCCCTTGCCAAAAGCTCTGGAATAACCCCAAACGGAACTGCTTTAAAATCCATATCAAGCCCTGCACAGATTACTCTTATCCCCTTATCTGCAAGCTTTATTGCAATCTCTATTATACCTTCTTCAAAAAACTGGACTTCATCAAATCCTACAACTTGAGTCTGTGGCAGAATATAATCCCAAATTTTATTTAGATCGTCTATAGCCACAGCTTGAATTGCTACTCCACTGTGAGATACTACATCCTCTTGACTATATCTGTTATCTATCGAAGGCTTAAATACTATAACTTCCTGCTTTGCTATTTTTGCACGCTTTAAGCGTCTTATAAGCTCTTCACTTTTTCCTGAATACATAGGGCCTACAACCATCTCAATATATCCATGTCCACTGGGTCTATACATTAAAATTTCCTCCAAGTCATACTTTTACTAATATATTATATCAGATTATTCCTTTAAAAAAAACCAGAAATTGAATTTTGGACAAAAAAAGACACCGGATATAAATCTCCCGTGTCCATTCAATCCAATTATGCTCTGTTGAATTTCTTGTTGAATTTTTCGATTCTTCCGCCTTTTTCTATACTCTTGTTTTGACCTGTATAGAAAGGATGGCATTGCGAACAAGTTTCTACACGAATCTCATCTTTTGTAGATCCAGCTGTAAATGTATTTCCACAAGCACAGTGTACTTGAATTTCATTATACTTTGGATGAATTCCTTGTTTCATTCTTTTCACCTCTTCCTCATAAACTCATAATTTAACTCATACATTATATCATACTATAAAAATAAGTTCAATACAATAAAAAATTTATTTCATAGCTTTATTTACAGCTTGCATAAAAGCTACATTATTTTCAGTATTTTTCATTACAGAGATTACATCATCCGCAACTTCTTGAAGTGATTTATTCGAAAAATACTTTCTTAATACAAGCATTGTTTCCATTTCCTCTTGAGAAAGTAAAAGCTCTTCTTTTCTAGTTCCCGATTTAAATATATCAATTGCTGGATATATTCTTCTCTCTGCAAGCTTCCTATCTAAATGAAGCTCCATATTTCCAGTACCTTTAAATTCTTCAAATATTACATCATCCATTCTTGAGCCTGTATCTACAAGAGCTGTTGCTATTATAGTAAGTGAGCCACCTTCTCTCATGTTTCTTGCAGACCCAAAAAATTTCTTAGGTCCATAAAGCGCTCCTGGATCAAGTCCCCCAGAAAGAGTCCTCCCCGTAGGATTTATCGTAAGATTGTATGCCCTTGAAAGCCTAGTTATACTATCCATAAGTATAACTACATCCTTGCCATGCTCTACTAAACATTTTGCTCTTGCAAGTACCATCTCTGCAACCTTTATGTGATTCGAAGGATCTTGGTCAAAAGTAGATGCTATAACATCACAATCTACATATTCTTTTATATCAGTAACTTCTTCTGGTCTTTCATCCACAAGAAGTACTATTAATTCTACGTCTTTATTGTTTTTAACTATCGCATTTGCAATACACTTTAATAGCGTAGTTTTTCCGGCCTTAGGAGGTGCTACAATCATTCCTCTTTGACCTTTTCCTATTGGGGCCATTATATCTATTATCCTTGTAGATATATTTTCCGGATTCATCTCAAGCACAAGCTTTTCTTGAGGATATATTGGGGTTAATCTGTCAAAATCTTTTCTACTCGCTGCAACTTCTGGTTTAAGATCATTTATCGATTTAACATAAAGTATGGCTCTAAATCTTTCATTATTCTTAGGTTCTCTAGTTATACCACAAACTTTATCCCCTGTTTTCATATTGAATCTTCTAATTTGAGCAGGGCTTATGTAAACATCATTTTCTGTAGATTGATAGTTTTCGCCTCTCAAAAACCCGAATCCGTCAGGGAGTATTTCTAATACTCCCTCTGACAGCTGTGCATTTTCATCGTTTATTAGATCCTGATACTCTTCTTTGGTATATAAATCTACTCTTTCTGGTTTCATCCACTATTCCTTTTCACGCACTTTAGTTGTTTTAAAATTCAAGACTTTCATTACTGCTTATAAAAGCCATAAGCATTTCTTTGATTTTATCAACTCCGCCCTCATCATCCGACTCTATATTAAGCGGCATAACAGGTTCATGAAGCGACATTCTTAAAAGACACCATCCATTATCTAAAGTAAGCTTAACTCCCTCATAATTAGGGTCTTCTATTTTAAAAAGTTCATGATTTAATGCAAAAGCCTTAAACTTTTCAAGGACTTCTTCTCCATACTGTTTGAAGTTTTCGTCTTTTATCTTTAATCTATATTCAGCACTTTCCTTAGGCTGCTTTAAATCCTGTATTAAATCCTGTATTTTTTTGCCTTCTTGATAAAGTCTTGCAACTTCTATTAATATCTTTGCAATGAGATAAGCTCCATCGTCTAAAAAATAATTTTCTTGAAGCGCCGCATGTCCTGAAGTTTCTATCGCTAAATATGATTCCTGATTTCCTTTTTCATTTATTCGCTTTGCTTCATTTATAACATTTTTATATCCTCTTTTGAATCTGTGATGTACTCCGCCCCTTGCTTTTATAAACTCAGTAAGCCCAGTAGAAGTTATCGAGTCAGTTACTACCACAGACCCTGGATGTTCTCTTAAAATTATATCTGAAATAACTGCAATAAGTGCATTCCTATTTATTTCATTTCCATCATCACTTACTATAGCCGCTCTATCTACATCCGTATCAAATATTATACCTAAATCAGCATTATTTTCAAGTACCGCTTTTGATATAGATTCCATAGCTTCTTTATTTTCTGGATTCGGTTGATGATTTGGAAACATGCCATCCGGATCTAAAAACTGACTTCCAGAAATATTTGCCCCAAGGCCTGAAAGTACTTTAGTAGCAAAAAAGCCACCAGCCCCATTTCCTGCATCCACAACTATTTTGAGTCCCTCAAGTGGTCTGCCCATTCCAGTTTCTTTCATTATTCGATAAACTAAAACTCTTGAGTAATCTTCGATAAGGTTTTTCTCTATAACTCTCCCTAAATTTTCTTCAATACTATTTTCAAGTGTCATCTCATATGCAAATTCAAGAATTTCAGCTATATCTGCTTTTTCAGCGCCTCCTCTTTTTGTAAATACTTTAATTCCATTATAGTAATATGGCAGATGACTTGCAGTTATCATTATGCCACAGGTACAGTTATACTCTTCTAGAACCGTTGTCATAAACATTGCAGGTGTTGTAGCTAAATTACAGTCAATTACATTTACTCCATGACTTTCAAATTCCTGTATCATCGTCATTCTTATTTCAGGTCCTGAAATTCTAGAATCCATTCCTACCGCAATTCTAAATTTGTCACAAGAATTTTTTTCTTTTTTCTCAAGCCATTTTAAGATTCCTAAAGAAATAGCCGAAACTCTTTCTTTTGTAAGATTAACTTCAAATTTCTCATTCTCTACTGCAATTCCTCTAATATCTGTACCATTTTGTAATTTCAAAAAGTTTGATAGCATTCTAATTCTTTCCCTTCCTAAATGTCACTTACCCCTTGATATCTATTTATTTCCGTAAGTTTTCATTAGCTGTATTAATATATCATTTTTATCTAATTTATGCGTTGCTTCCACAAATCTAATTGTTCCGCTTTTTGATCTCATAACTACAGAATGTGTAGACGCACTATTTTCACCTGTATAAACAACACCTTTTAAGAAATCTCCAGATGTCACTCCCGTAGCTGCAAAATAAATTTCATCTCCCGATACTAAATCGTCAAGAGTCATAACCTTATTTATGTCTTCATCGCTAAATCCCATATCGTGGCATCTTTCCATTTCTTGCTCACTCATAGGACAAAGTCTTCCCTGCATGTCTCCACCTAGAATTTTAACTGCTGCTGCGGCAATTACTCCTTCTGGCGCGCCTCCCATACCAAACATTATATCAACGCCAGTATTTTCAAAGCAAGTTGCAATTCCACCTGCGATATCACCTTCATTAAAAACTTTAATTCTAGCTCCTGCTTCTCTTATTTCATCTATTATTCCTTGATGACGTTCTCTATCTAGAAGCGTTGCTGTTAATGCCTCAACTGGCTTTCCAAGTGCTTTTGCTACACAGTTAAGATTCTCTGTAACAGATTTATTTAAATCTACACAACCTTTGGCTTTTGGTCCTACAATAATTTTTTCCATGTAAGTGTCTGGCGCTTTAAGCATACACCCTTTTTTTGCCATCGCTATAACCGCTATAGCATTTGGAAGTCCCTTTGCTATAAGTGAAGTTCCATCAAGAGGATCTACTGCGATATCAAAACTAGGTCCATAACCACTACCTACTTTTTCGCCTACATAAAGCATTGGCGCTTCATCAAGTTCGCCTTCTCCAATTACAATCTCACCTCTTATATTTACACTTTCAAAGGCCATTCTCATACCTTCTACAGCTGCCCCATCAGCTCCGTTTTTATCTCCTCTTCCCATAAACTTTGCAGATGCAAGTGCTGCTGTTTCAGTAACTCTGACAAGTTCCAACGCTAAATTACGATCATCCATCATAAATCCTCCTATATTTTTAGAAATTAAATTAACATTGCCAAGTAAATTTAGTGTATCTATCAATAATTCAAACTTCTACATATTTAATAATAGGATATTTTTATAGCTTCAATAACATCCATACCTTCATATCCAGTTATTATTACGCTTTGCCCCTTTGCTAAATCTCTAGGGTACTGCATTTTATTTGTAATATAATCATATATCTCTGTTTTTGATGTCATTACAACTTTTTTAGATTTTCCTTCTTTGTCCTTTATATAAAGATAATCTTCTCTAACATTTACATCTTCTATAGTGCCCGTAAAAACTTCACCCTTTGTCTGTGAATAAAGTGTTAAATCTATAACCTCGTTACTATTTGCGTATATGTCCGCTTCATAACCTATTTTTATATCAGAGATACTAACTTTCTTGTTTTTCATGTATACATATGAGTTAGATGTCAAATTCATTTCTCTTATGTCTCCATATTCATCAGAGAAGATAACTTTTGCACTCGAATTCGAATTTACAGTCAGTCCTTTTATAATAACATTTTTAAAAGTTCTTTTCACTGTTTTTGCATCAATTTCTGTTATTATAGAGTTTTTTATCGTAGCAGTTATATCATCACCCTCTGACAAATCTCCTATTCTAGCATCTTTTTTATCTTTTCTTATTTCAGCCCTACTAGAAATATCATACTCTTCAACTTTACCTTTTTCACTTCTTATTTTTATAGAAGATGAGCGCACTGAAACTATTTCTCCATAAAGAGTTTTGTTAACGTCTTGTTCGCTTAGAGCTTCTATCCCCTTAACTGTTGTTCCATCTGTATAAAGCTTAACTTCGTAGCCTTGTTTTATATTTTGAGGCTGCGCAGATTTTCCATCTAACGATACAACCACTCCACTTACCTTATTTGAAAAACTTAATATATTCCCCTTAGAATCTTCAATCGTAAGCACTATATTGTTATCGTCAACTCCTATATATTTAATAAGCCCTTCAACGATAACTCCACTCGGCATAATTACTTTATCAGAATTATTATTGTTGTTCGTATTGTTATTATTGTTGGTGTTGGTATTACTGTTATTGTTGTTATTATTTGTGTCGCTTCCAGAATTTCCACTTTCAGTCTTAGCTTTCTCACTGTTTGGATATGCTATAGAAAGCATCTTTGCAGTTTCGCCTCTAGTTATAGTTTTATTCGGTGCAAATTTCCCGGTAGTTGCTACTATACCTTTTCTTCCTAAAAGTTCTATATACGCTACCGCCTGTTTTACAATAGTATTCGCATCTTCATATTTGACAACTGCGGCATTGCTTAAAAGCGTTTCCCAATTTAAAGCTCTTACTAAATACACACAAAATTCATATCTCATAGCGCCTTTAGGAGCCTTAGTCTTTGAATCCATAAACTCTTTAAGATAAGCCTCTCCAAACCAGCTATTTTCAAGTGCAAATACTACAGAAGTTCTTGCATATTCAGGAATTTTGTTGTCATTTAATTTTTTTAACCACTTGTCTTTATTTTGTGCATAAGTAGAATTTACAATGTCCGCTGGATAAAGTCTCGACATAAAAACTATAGCATCTATTCTCGAAACTGGACTATTCGGTTTAAATGTTCCGTCAGAATAACCGCTAACCAAACCTTTAGCTGCTATGTCATTAATATATGGTGCACTCCAATGAGGCTTTCCCTTTGCATCCTTAAGATCTGTAAAGCCTGTTGCATAGGCAGATATAGTACTTAGTGAAAACATTAATGCTACTGAAAATGCTAATATTCTTTTTTTCATAAATTCCTCCTAAATATTAATATACACTCGCAAACTCATCATAAGATATAGCTGTTATAGCAATTGTTTTTGATGAATCTGAACTGTTAAGCACATAATAACTTGTTCCATCATATGTCGTTTTTTCTAGAGTATATACTCCATTTAACAGATCTGACACTATACTCACAGAATCTCCATTAATTACATAGGTTCCTTTTCCAGTCTTTTTAGCTGATACATTATTTATATCCAAAGTATTGTCTGCTTTAAACTGTAAAACAAATTTTTCTCTATTCATATTTTGCATTGCCCAAGTTCCATGTATCTTACTATTTGAAGCCGCTGTATCTTTAGCTGGTGCCTTCCCTGCAACTGAACCTGTGTTTCCGCTGTTGTTTCCTGTATTTCCACTATTTTCAGTTCCTGTACCAGTTCCGCCAGTATTGCTTCCTGTATTTCCACCAGTTGAAGGATTATTTGGATCAAACGGAAATAGACCATAGCTCATACTTATATTAACTATGTAATCTGGACTTCCCTTCCATTTTGTCTCTCCTCCCATTTGTTTTGCTACAAAGGAAAGTGGCACCATCATACTTGTTCCCATTATAACAGGAGGTGCATCCATTTCAACAAGCTGCCCATTTACTTTTGCCATCTTATTATTTTTAGTAAGCTCTACTTCAATACCTTCTCTAGTCCCTTTTGCTGTACTAGTTTGCGCATTCCATTTTATATCCTTTTCTTGAACTCCAATTGCTAAAAATAGCGATTTAAATGGAATCATTACTCTGCTTGATGCCGCATCTAAAACTGCAGGATGTCCTACCACTGTCATCGGGTTTCCATCTACTATAACGGTTATATTATCCTTAGACTGTGCATTGCCCGAATAACAAAGTCCACTCCCCAAAAATAACATCCCCGCCGTACATATACTCAAGAATTTCTTCATTTTAATCGTGCCTCCAAATAAATTTAAATATAACTGTAAATATATATTAATCATCCATACATTTTAATTTTATCAAATAAATTTAACAATTCAGTAACAGGTGTATTACAAATAATATTACAATTATATCACGTAACTCCTAATAAATCAAAGGATACTCTGTTGCGTGTTTATAATTAAAATCTAATTCTTAAAAGCCAGTTTACAAATTTTATCTCATTAGACGGTTTGTAAACTTTTTGTAATTTTTTTATCGACAGTCGTAATCAACATGAAGATCATATGCATTGAAACAAACTTTTTCCTTTACTTTTATTTTATAGACACGCTATATCCAGCTCCTGTTTTTGTAACTATTTTGTAACAAAAAGCTTTTCAAGTAAAATAATACATGGTATAATAGGTTTTGTTAAGAAACAGAAATGGAGGAAACGCAAATGATAAAGCTTCAACACAGTAATATGAAGCACTCAATCTTACGCAGCCCCTATCTATTCATCCTTACATCTTTGTTATGTCTAATAGGTGGGTTATTTTATTTCCAACCTGGAATCGGCTATGAGATAATCTCAAACGGTGAACATGTTGGTTATGTAAAAAATAAAGCGCAGGCAGAACATACAGTAAATATCTTAAACAAACAAATTCGTGATGAAAAAGGTGAAGCCGCAGTATATGACCTCAAAGTTACTTATCAAAAGGGAAAAATGGATAACAATGAATTCACTAGTGATGATGTAATGAAACAAAACTTTGAGCAATCTTTAGACGTGAAAATGCCGGCATACATCATAAAATCTAATAATAAAGTGGTAATGGCGGTTAAAGACGAAGAAACAGCTCAAAAAGTACTTAGTACTGTTAAAGCTCCTTATGTTGTAAAATCTGACTCAAATAAGATAATCAATGTTAGAGTTAAATTCTTACAGGATGTGGAAGTACTTAAACTGAACAAAGTTTCAGAAGACAAAATCTTAGAGTCTCATGAAGCATTAGCTTCAGTAAATCCAAGCACTAGCGTATCTCGTTCTAAACTCACTAGAAGTTTAGTACCTCAATCAGACAGCATCTCTACTATATTAGATGTAAAAACATCTTATCAGGAGATTGGAAAAATTCCAGTTCAACCGAGAGTTAGAAAAGTTGCTGATCCAACTATGACTAGCGGAAAAACTAAAGTTAAGTCAGAAGGAAAGTCTGGCGTCAGAGAAGTTAACCGTATGGTTACAATGGTAAATGGCAGTGTTATAGAAGAAAAAGTTTTAACTCAAAAAGTAATTGAAAAACCAGAAGATAAAATAATATTATATGGAACAAAAACTGCAGGCGGAAGCGTATTAGGTATTGCAAGACAATATCTTGGCACACCTTATAGATGGGGTGGTACTACTCCTAGCGGATTTGACTGTTCTGGATTTACATCTTATGTTTATAGACAGCTTGGTGTATCACTTCCAAGAACATCTTATGGTCAGGCAAATGCAGGTATTAGCGTTTCAAGATCTGAGCTTCAACCAGGAGATTTAGTTTGGGGCCCAGGCCATGTAGGTATCTACGTAGGAAACGGTTCTTACATTCATGCTCCATCACCTGGACAAAGTGTAAAAATATCACCACTTTCTCAATTTAGAAACTTTTCTCACGGCGTGAGAGTAATATAAAAATGATAAATTAAAATTTTACGATACTAAAAAAGAGTGTTAATCTTAAAGATTAACACTCTTTTATTATGCTCCCATAGACATTCCTGCAAAATAAGGACTTTCAAATAAAAGTTTAAGCTGTTTTTGCTGAACTATCATTCCGTCAAGTTTATTCTTAAGTTCTTCTCTTGATAGTTTTGTATTGTCATACACATTTTTTGATACAAGCCCCAGTTCATATTTTTTATCAAGTGCTTCCATCTGAACATCCAATTTATCAAGTTCTACCTTCATAGATGCTATGTTGTTTTGAAGTTGCTGAAGATTTGAATAGTTCTTTTCCACATTCATTTTAGCATTCTGTATAGTTTGGCTTAAATCTAATTCCGCTACATTTTTCTCATCTCTTGTACTCTTGTAATCAAACGATGGCTCCGAAGGCTGATTTCCTGCTAAATAAGAAAGGTGTTGGAAGTTATATATCTCTGCATAGTTATCATATGCTGTCGTTTTATTTTCTACTGCATTTTTCTTAGCAAGTATTCCTAAGTCAAAGTTTTCTATATTGCGTTTATATATCTCTAAATCATTTTTGCTCATTGATATTTCCTTATATTCCATATCAAGTGGTGCTAAATTATAACTTTCTTCAATATTGCTAAGGCCTGTAGTTTTTTCAAGCTCTGCATAATGCTCTCTAAGTTTTACTTCCTCAAGTGCCAATTCTGTTTTAAGCGCTTTATTTGCAATTTCCTGCTGCTTCATTTCATTTTCTGAAATCATACCAATCCCAAGTTGTTTTTTATAAAGGTCAAGATTTACTTCACCTTGTGCAATTTTTTTGTTTAAATACTCTATAGATTTAAGTTTCTGTTCAATGTTATTAAATAACCCTGCTACTGTAATTTTAAGATTTTCAGTGTCTACAGTCTTTTGTCTTACCATAAAATCTCTTCCCGTAGTAAGATTTTTATTATATACATCCATATTTGCAATAGTTCCAGCAAGTATATTTGGGTCTTTTATAGAGAATAACTTATCATAACTATTGAAATTATCATCAATCTTATCTTGGAGCGTTTCCTCTTGAAGCTCTGCAGATTTACGAGTCAAGCTATATTCCACTGCTCTTTTTATCGCCATATCATAATCTAAAGTTTTCTTTTCAACCGTTTTGACTTCTTCTTTGACCGTCATATCAATCTTCGTAGTCGGAATAACTCTGCCTGCTGCGAAAACTGGGTTTACCGTAAACACCATACCTATAACAAGCGAACTTGCTACTATTCGCTTAATACGATTTTCCTTCATCATTATTTACTCCTTATAATTTATTTTTCTCAATTATATCACAAATTATTAACATTATGTTAAATATCATCTATAATATAACTTGTATTTCAATTTATTATTGCAATTGATAATTATAATTTTTTTGATAAAGGACGTATAATTTATGAACGAAAAAACAGATCTTACCAGTGGCAGCATTTTACAAAAAATACTGCTACTCTCTCTTCCTATATTAGGAACCTCTTTTATAAACATGGCCTACAACTTTGTAGATATGATATGTATAGGCCGTATTGGTAGTGGAGCCGTTGCTGCAGTAGGAAGCGCTGGCTTTCTTATGTGGTTTGCTCAAGCCTCATCATCAATAGCTAGAATTGGAGCTCAAATAACAATATCTCAGGCAATTGGTAGAAAAGATATCGCTGAAGCCGAAAAATATGCCGAAGCTTCCCTATGGCTAAATGCTTTTATAGCATATATATTTACAATGATTATAATATTTTTTAACGCTCAAATTATAGGTTTTTTTAGACTAGGAGATAATCTAATAATATCTCAAGCTAGAACCTATCTTTTCATTGTAGGCCTTGCCATGATATTTACTTATATAAATCCTGTACTATCCGCAATGTTTAATGCTTCAGGTGACAGTAAAACCCCATTTATATTCAACGCCTGCGGACTTATATTCAACATAGTATTTGATATAGTTTTAATATTTGGCCTCGGTCCCTTCCCTGCCATGGGAGTAAAAGGCGCAGCAATTGCTACAGCCCTCGCTCAGTTTTTAGTATGGGTATTATTTATAATCCATTTAAAAAAAGATACGGCTTCACACCACTTTAATATAAATATCCTTAAAAAACCTGATTTCAAGAATATAAAAGAAATATATAGTTTAGGATTTCCTTCTGCACTTCAAGCTACCCTATACTGTGTATTTTCAATATTTTTAGCGAGAATAATCTCTAAATTTGGAGCTACTGAAATAGCGGTTCAAAAAGTAGGCTCTCAAATTGAATCAATTGCTTGGATGACCGCAGATGGTCTAGCAATTGCAATCTGTGCCTTTATAGGCCAAAACTATGGAAGCAAAAATTACGATAGAATTGATAAGGGTATAAAGATAATTTTATCTATGTCAGTATTTTTAGGAAGTATATCTGCTATAGCCCTAATATTTTTCAGCAGTCCTATCTTTAGAATATTTATAGACGAACCGGCTGCACTTCAAAGTGGGATAAATTATCTAGTTATTCTAGGCTATTCTCAAATATTTATGTGTCTAGAAATAATTACCATAGGTATGTTTAATGGTTTTGGGGAAACCAGAATTCCTTCCATTATAAGTATACTATTTACTGGCGCTAGAATTCCTATGGCACTTTTCCTAAGCTCTACTGCACTTGGCGTAAACGGTGTATGGTGGGCCATAAGTATAAGCAGTATATTAAAAGGAATCCTTCTTCCAATCTTTTATAAAGCTTATAGGAAAAAGTCTGTAGTTTTTAATTAAAATATAATAAATTGTACGCACAGCTATTTCCCCTCATTAAGGCTTCGCCTAGATATTCCATTTACGAAAAGCAAAAAATCGCCTCGAAAATCGCTACGCTAAATCTCGGCTAACAATTTTTTGCTTATTCTATGGAATTATCTAGGCTGCAGAATTCATTCGTGAAAATATCTGTGCTACAATTTTAGACATAACTATTTATATAAAAAATCCTACATTATTTTTCAAAACACTTTTTATAAGCGTTGAAATAATGTAGGATTTATTTTATATCAAGATTTTATATTTTATATTATCTGCTTCTTAAAAACTCATTAAATCGTCTAATCATAGATGTCTTAGATTCTACTAAAACATATGAGCATGGAATTATATAAAGTGTAAGGAATGAAGATATTATCATTCCTGCTATTATAGCAGTTGCCATTGGTGCCCACAATGCTCCCCCTGAAATTGCAAGTGGAATAAGTGATATAACCGTAGTTATCATCCCTATCATTATAGGTCTAGTTTTTATACTACATGCCTCTGCAATAGCTTCTTTTAAGTCTACCTCATCTGTATTTAAAAGTTTAATATAATCAAGCAGGATTATACCATTGTTTACAACAACCCCCATTAAACTTATTGCGCCAAGTAGGGCCATAAATCCAATTGGATAGCCTGTAAGCTTAAGTCCCCAAATAATACCTATGAATGATAATGGAATGGTTCCCATTATTATAAACGGCTCTCTAAGGTCTCCAAACTGCATAACAAGTACAAGATATATCATAGCTACTGCTAAAATAGATGGGATTATCATAGAGGTAAACGCATCATTTCGCTCTTCACTGTCTCCCCCAAATTCCATAGTATATCCATTTGGAAGTTCAAAATCAGCCATTTTCTCTTGAAGCATTTCAAGTCCTTGCTCCGAGTTGTATCCATCCTTCATGAACATTCCCACAGTTATAGTTCGTTTACCATCTTTTCTTGAAATCTTGTTTAAAGAAGATTCTTTTTCTATCTTTGCAATATCTCTTAATGATACATTTTTCCCCGTTATCGTAGAATTAAAGAACATCTCGTCTAAAACTTCACTGCTATTCTTCTCTGCTTCTGGAACTCTCATTACAACAGCTATATCATCTTCGTCAATATCGTCCTGCTTAAACTTTGTAACCTCAAGTCCATTTATGGCCATTCTCACTGTACTTGCTATATCATAGTTAGTAAGCCCTACCATATTCGCCTTTTCTTCATTTACTTTTATATTAAGCTTATATGATTCAAGACCATAGTTGTCATCTATATTTTTACTTCCCGGAATAGTTCTCATCATTCCTTTTATTTCATCCGAAAGCTCCTGAAGTACCTTTATGTCTGGTCCACTTATTCTTACTTGCGCTGGATAATCTACAGGCATCGCAAGTTCAAGTCTTCTTATATTTGCCTTTGCACCTGGAACTTTTTCCTCAATCTCATCTTGAATAGCATTTATTTCACTTTGACTGCCATTTACTATAAGCTGAGCCTTGTTACTTGATTTGTTATTTGACGTAAAAGTTATATAGTATTGAGGCATTCCATCCCCTACCATAGAAAGCACTGAATCTACGCTGTCATGTTCTTCAAGCACTTTTACTACATCTTTAACCACATTGCTTGTATTTTCTGTAGTGCTTCCATCCTGTACAGATATATCAATATAGTACTGATCTCTTTCTACTGGAGGGAAAAGCTGAACTCCAAGTGATGGAATAAGCATTCCGCTAAGCACAAGTGCAATTGCGGCTATTGATACTACAAGCTTAGGTTTATTAAGCGATGCCAAAAGTGTATTCTTATACATTTCATTAAACTTTGCTGTAAGCTTACTTAAAGAAAGGAACTTGCCATATTCTTGAAGTTTTTGATACTTCTGAAGTTTTTCATGCTCAAACCACTCTTTTTTCTCATGCTTCGGATTTATCTTAAGGAAAGTATATCCCATTGCTGGCACAAGGGTAAGCGATGTTATTAGTGACCCTATAAGTGATACTGAAACTAGAATAGGAAGTGTACTTACAAATTTTCCAGCTGAACCTACCATCATCGCAAGCGGAAGGAAGGATGCTATAGTAGTAAGTGTCGAAGTAAGAATTGGAATCTTAACCTCATTTACTCCGTTTATACACGCTGTCTTTTTATCATAGCCCCTTTCCATATAAAGGTAGATACTGTCATTGGCGACAATTCCATTTGCCACGAGAAGACTCAGCGATATTATAAGAGAAGCTATAGATACCTGATGAAGCGGTATGCCCTTAAGCTTCATGTATATAAATACGATGGCTATTATTATGGGTATTGAAGATGATACGACAAACGCACTTCTAGTCCCCATTGAAAGCCATACTACCACAACTACTAGCGCTATTGCTGAAAGAAGGTTCTCTTCAAAAAGCTTTATAGCCGTCTCCACAAATGAAGCCTGATCCGTTATAACCTCAAGCTTCATGTTGTTGTAAAGTTCCTGTTTCTTAAATCTATCTATCGTCTTATCAAGTCTTTCCTTGATTTTAACCATATTTTCTTTTTCTGCATACTTTATTCCAACAATTACAGCTGGATCTTCATTTAATAGCGCCAGAGATTCTGCTTTGATTTCTTTTTTGCCTATCTGCGCTACATTTCTTAAATATACAGGCGTTCCACTTTTAGAAACTCCAAGTATTGTATTTTCAATTTCCTCTATGCTGTTATATTCTCCAGTTACATGGATTGGCACCTTTATATTGCTAAGCTCTAAATTTCCACTTGGAATACTTACGTTTCTAGCTTTCATAGCCTTAACCATAGTGATTGGCGATATTCCATATTGCTGAACCTTTTGCATATCTATGTTAACTTCTACAATTTCATCTAAATCTCCATAAAGGTCAACCGATCTTACCCCAGGGTCTTTTTCAATTTCCTCTTTAAGTTTTTCAGCAACATCTTTTAAATCTTGATTTGAATATTCCGTAGCTGAAAGTGCAATTAATACGCCATATGGATCTGTAAAGTCTGTATCAACTTCTGCCTTGTATGCCTCTGCCGGAAGCTGACTCTGAGCTTTTTCGACTTCTTCTTTAAGCTCATCCCACTTAGCTTCTATTTTATCATCACTCATATCCTTAAGCTTAACTTTTATTACCCCTATACTATCCATAGCATAGCTGTCTGTACGCTTAATATCTGATATCTCTCCTATTTTTTCTTCAAGTGGTTTTATAATTGCTTTTTCAATATCCTCAGGACTTCCCCCTGGATAAATACATTTTATTATAGCTACAGGAGATGAAACACTTGGATTTTCCTGTCTTTCCATTCCCCCATAAAGCATCATTCCTGCTAAAAGCGTGAAAAAGGAAATAAGCATAACTATACTTCTATGAGTTGTACTCCATTTTACCATCTTACTTCTCCTCTACACTTACTTTATCATTGTCATTAAGCTTAAACTGACCATCTACTACAAGTTTTTCTCCATTTTTTATCCCTGATACTATAGTTATTTTATCCTTAACTATATCCCCTGTTTCCACAAGCTGTTTTCTAACTGTTTTTGTTTCTTCATTATATATATAAACTACTTCACCTTCAGGTCTTGAAAGTACACTTGATACTGGAATTAATATCCCCTCTACACTTGATACAGGAATATCTACTTTAGCTACCATTCCTGGTTTTATCTCAAAATTAGGATTCTTAACCTTTACCTTAACTGCAAAAGTTCTTGTCGTAGGGTCTGCGCTTGGGCTTATCTCCCCTACAACTCCATCAAAACTTTTATCTAGGCCATATAGGTAAACTTTAACTTTTTGCCCAAATTCTATATGCTTAATATCTTGATCTGAAACTCCTATTTCCACATCCACTACATCTACCTGACCAATTGCCGCTACAGGATATCCCTGAGCTATAATCTCGCCTTCTTCAACAAGCTTCTTCATTACAATCCCTTCTATTGGACTATTTATTGAAGTATCAGAAAGCTTTGTATTAGAAAGTTCAAGCCCTGCCTCTGCTTTTTCAAGCTTTGTTCTTGCTATAGATTCTGCTTCAAGCGCTATTTTGTAAGTGTTTTCATCCGCAGTCTTTTTTGCTGTGATTTCATCAAGCTGTGATTTAGTGGCTCCTCCAGCCTCATATAACGCCTTAACTCTATCATATGTTGCTTTAGAAAGCTCATACTGCGCTTTAGCCTGATTTATTCTAGCTGGAATTTCACTTTCTATCTGAAGTTTTGCCGATTCATAATCTGAAGAAGATGCCTGAACCTGAAGATTGTATTCATCCTGCTCTACCGCCGCAATAAGTTGCCCTTTTTTGACAAAAGTTCCTTCTTCAAAATTAGCCTGCGTAACTACCCCTGGAACCTTAAAAGCTACTTTTACAACCTGGCTTGGAAGTATATTTCCGCTCAAAGATAATTTATTTTGATATGTGTCTCCATATATTTGTTTTACTTCCACTGATTTTATTATTTCCTCTTCCACAACTTCTTTCCCGCAGCCTGATAGCAGCATGCTAGTCGTCAGAAGTAGCGTTAATGCCAGTACCGATTTTCTACAATTCATTTTCATTCTAAAATACCTCTTTCTAAATTATATATTCATTGCCATTCCAGCAAAATAAGGACTCTCAAACATAAGCATAAGTTGTTTCTGCTGAACTATCAGTCCATTTAATTTGTCCTCAAGTTCTTTCTTTGAAATCATTGCATTTTGATAACTATTTTTAGTAGCCATTCCAAGTTCATAGCTCTTTTCTAGCGTCTGAAGCTGTACATTTACCTTATCTAGCTCCACTCTCAAAATCCCAATATTTTGCTGAAGCTGCTGAAGCATTGCATAGTTTTTTTCTACATTCAGTTTCGCATTAAGTTTTGTTTGACTTAAATCAAGTTCTGCGACATGCTTATCATTCACAGTAGACTTATAGTCAAAACTAGGTGCTGAAGGCTGTCTTCCTGCAAGCCATGAAAGATGCTGATAATTGTATATTTCTGAGTAGTTGTCATACATAGCTTTTTTATTGTCCACAGCATTTTGTTTTGCCAAAATAGTTATATCAAAATTTTCTATATTTCGCTTGTATATTTCAAGGTCTATATCGCTCATAGTTACCTCTCTATACTCCATGTTAAGAGGCTCAAGTTCATACTCCTGCTTTACATTTGTAATTCCCGTAACCTTTTCAAGCTCCGCATAATACTGCTTAAGCTTTGTTTCCTTAAGCGCCATTTCATTTTTTAGGGCCTTGTTTGCAATTTCTGCTTTCTCCAAATCATTCTTCGAAAGCATTCCAATATCAAACTGTTTGTTATAAAGTATTAGATTAGTCTCTCCCTGAGCAATCTTTTCATTCATAAGCTTAATCGAGTTTAACTGATACTCAATGTTATTAAACAGCCCTGCTACTGTAATCTTTATGTTCTCAGAATCTACAGTTTTCTGTCTAAGTGTAAGGTCTCTTCCTGTCGAAAGATTTGTATTGTAAACATCAAGATTTGCCATTGCCCCCTCTAGCATGGCTGGATTTTTTATCTGAAAAAGCTTATCGTACTGATAAGAATTATCGTCAATCTTATCCTGAAGCATTTCTCTTTGAAGCTCTGCAGATTTCTGCGTGATACTGTATTCCACAGCCTTTTTAATTGCTGTCTCATAATTTAAAGTCTTCTTAGGTGCTTCGACCTCAGTCTTAGTCTCCACAAAAACCTTTGTAGCTGGAATACCCCCGTTTCCCATAGCATCTACAGGCATAGCTATAGTGCTGAAAATAACCCCCGTAAGCATAATACTAAATCCTTTTTTTAAACTTACAAATTTCATCTTCCACCTCATAATAAATTTTTATTTTCAAAAAAATAAAACGACTGTCCGACTTTTTCAGACAATCGTTTTAAAACTACCCGTCTAATAAAAAACCTTCAAACTACTCAAAAACTGACTTTACTGCTGTAAATATCCGCTTAAATATATCTGCTATTCTACTTATTACACTGCCCTTATCCTTTTGGGCATCTGCTTCAAGGTCTTTGTTTTGTTTGTCAACTTGATCCTTGCTTATCTCTTTAGTTCTAAGAATCACCTGTATACTCTCTGGTGATTTGTTTTGAGAAGACGTAAATGAAAGTTTTGGAGCTTCTGTATCTATATTGAGCATATGATTTTCTTCCTCAGTATATTTATCCCATTCCTCATCGATAAGATCTCTTATCTCATTCTTCGCATTTCTTAGCTTTGAAGTCTCTCCTAGACCCTTAACAGACTGTTCAAGCACTGCAACAAGGCCTTCTATACTCTTTTTGGTGCCTTCATCAAGCTGATTTCCACTCTTTTTAAGCATATTCTCGGCTTCTTTAAGAAAATCATGGGCATTATTTACACTTTCCACCGTAAGCTCTAACATATCTTTAGCATCTCTTACGGCTTGAACTGCAATCGGCTCATTGTCATTTATAACTTTGTTTAAGTCTACAATTCCATCTATTACTTTTTTGGAAAGCTCTGCTATCTCGCTTATAGTTTCATTTAATGCCTTCGTATTTCCCATGCTGCTCTTCATAT
>JBOFWC010000116.1:0-4312 GCA_051653405.1 Proteocatella sp.
GCCTGCGCTACAAGATGAAGTTTGTCTATGTTTTCATCTAAAAGCTTCATTGTAGTATTGTAAGCCTCATCTACTAGAAGTTTTATCTCTTCATCAATTATAGAAGCTACCTCTTCAGAATAGTTTCTCTTTGTAGCAAAATCTTTTCCTAAGAAAACTTCATCAGATGGATCTACGAATGCCATTGCGCCAAGTCTATCACTCATCGCATACTTAGTTACCATTCCTCTTGCTATTTGCGCAACTCTTTCAAGGTCATTGCTTGCTCCTGTAGATATATCATCAAGTACAAGTCTTTCTGCTACTCTTCCACCCAGAAGATGTATCATATGTTCTTTAAGCTCAGTTTTTGTCATATAGAACTTATCTTCTTCAGGAAGCATCATAGTGAATCCTCCAGCTCTTCCTCTTGGAACTATAGTTACCTGATGAACTGGGTCTGAGTTTGGAAGAAGTGTCGCTACCACAGCATGCCCTGCTTCATGGTACGCTGTAAGTTTTCTTTCTTTTTCACTTATAACTCTTGAAGTTTTTGCAACTCCAGCGATTACTTTAGTTATAGCTTCTTCTATAGTTTGATCATTTATCTTTAGTCTTCTTTTTCTAACAGTTAGAAGCGCCGCCTCATTCATAAGATTTTCTATGTCTGCTGGCGTAAATCCTGGTGTACTCTTAGCAATTTTCTTTAAATCCACATCTTCATCGAGTGGTTTATTCTTAGAGTGAACCTTTAGTATAGCTTCTCTTCCCTTTACATCTGGAGCTCCTACCATAACCTGTCTATCAAATCTTCCCGGTCTTAAAAGCGCTGGGTCAAGTATATCAGGTCTATTTGTAGCTGCCATTATAATTATACCTTCATTTATTCCAAATCCATCCATCTCAACTAGAAGCTGATTTAAGGTCTGTTCTCTTTCATCATGACCTCCACCAAGACCAGCACCTCTTTTTCTACCTACAGCATCAATCTCGTCTATAAAGATTATACTAGGAGAAGTCTTTTTAGCTTGTTCAAATAAGTCTCTTACCCTAGAAGCTCCAACTCCGACAAACATCTCTACGAAATCTGAACCTGATATTGAATAGAAAGGAACTCCGGCTTCTCCAGCTACGGCCTTACTTAAATAAGTTTTTCCTGTTCCTGGAGGACCTACCAGAAGAACTCCTTTTGGAATTCTAGCTCCAAGCTCTATATATCTTTGCGGATTCTTTAAAAAATCCACGATTTCTTCTAATTCTTCTTTTTCTTCATCTAGTCCCGCAACATCTTTAAATGATATTTTCGGAGCCCCTTCTTCTTTATGCATCTTGGCTTTAGATTTTCCAAATCCCATAACCTTTGAGCCTCCACCTTGAGACTGCTGCATAAACATATACCATACTCCTACCATTACAAGAAGCATTAATATAGTCGGTAACATACTCATTATCCAAGATGGTTGTGGTGGTTCTTGACCAATAACTTTAAGCTTCCCAGTCTCTGTCTGAGCAAGAATAATCTCTGTCAGTTTTTCATTGTTTATTGCATAAGGTATGAGGGTCTTAAACTCAGCATTTTCCTTCTTTAACTTACCACTGACTTTGTTGTCCATTATCGTTATTTCAGAAATCTGTTCTCCTTGAAGCTTTGTATAGAATTCTGAAAATGATAATTGTTGAATTTCCTGTGTTGGGCTACCTAGAAGATTTATCATAGATACTATTAAAACCACCAATAGTATATAAAACGTCGCCCCTTTAAATAATCTCTTCAAATTCCTGCTCCTCCTTGTGGATCTTTGTTTTTGTAACACATATTAATTCTTGATGCTTTTTATACTAATTCGTACAACTTCTTCAGTACTTTCTGATATTTTGGCTTCTTCACTTATACAGTGTCCTACAAGCCAAAGTATCTTTTCATCATCACAAATTATCGGTATACTATTCCTGTTTTCAAGAGGTACTTTACTGTCAATAAGAATGTCTTTTATTTTTTTTGTGCCTCCAAGACCAAGCGGTTTTATTTTATCACCATTTCGTCTACTTCTTATTACTAATTTTCCTGATATCTTATCAATATCAAAAGATTTTACATTAGCACCCGTAGAAAACATTTTTGATTTTTCTTTTGAAATACGATGTGCTTCTACTTTTATTCCCAATTCTTCTAGTATAATAACTTTGTTCATTGGAATTTCTACTTCATATTCAAGTGGAGCTATCTTGATTTCTTTTCTTGTAATATAAAGATAGTTTGATTTTTTGTCGGCAATAATTCCTTTAGGTAGGTTTATCTTTGCCTCTGATTTCGTGTTTTGGATAAGTTCCATAACATCATCTAGATGAACTGTCTCTAAACCATTATAACTGCCTTCAAGTGCTTTGTAAGCATTTCTTACTATTCTTTTTATTATAGAAATATTTTCAAGTTCTAAAAGCTCTAAATCAATTCTGACTGTATCATCATCAATTATACATGCAATAGTCTGAAACTTTTCTTCAGCCATTTCTTCTATAAAAGCACTATCTTCTCTAAGACTGTTTGCCATTCTTGATAAAATTTCTTTTATATTTGATGCATATTCATTTTGAATATAAGGTAGAAGATGAATCCTTATTTTATTTCTTGTGTATTCATCCTCAAGATTCGTATGATCAATTCTAGGCTCAAGTGAATGCTGCTCACAATATTTTTCAATATCTTTTTTCAAAACATCCATAAGCGGCCTTATAATTCCATCTGGACGTCTATATTCCATTCCTTTGAGTCCGTTTAACCCGGTACCTCTCATTATACGCATCATAACAGTTTCTGCTTGATCATCTAAATTATGAGCTACTGCAATTTTATCTGCTCCAAGCTCTTCCTTAAGTTCAAAAAGCATATCATATCTTATTATTCTTGCCGCTTCTTCAAGCGTAAGTTTATTTTCTTTTGCGTAAAAAGGAACATCCATAGATTTTATAAAACATCTTACTCCAAGCTTAGTACTAAGATCCATAGCATAAAGTGCATCTTGATGTGCAAATCTTCCTCTTATTTGATGATTAAGATGTGCTGCGTATATGGTAAGCCCATATTTCTCTCTAAGACTGCACAAAACATTAAGCAGGCAGACTGAATCGGGACCTCCAGAGAGAGCCACAATAATCTTGTCATTTTTGTCAATCATCTTCTCACGTATTAAAGTTTCAATAACCTTATTTTCTACCACTTAGGCTCCATCTCCTTTACCTGCATGTTATACTACTTCAATTTTCATAACATTTTTCCCTTGAAATAATCCTCTTAGCGATATACTATACTCAATTTCCAGTTTGATATCAAATGGATCTTCCTGCTGATTGTATAAAATTCTATTAGTAAGAATTTCAAGTGGAATATTTCCCATAGGAGTTACCATTATGCTTTCAAATCGCTTATCTTGTTCAAAAACCATATTTGAATCATGTTTGCCTATTCTTTTTAGTTCTACTTTGTTATTGTTTATTTTTATTTTTGTAGTAGTACCATCAAGTCCTGAAAGTTCACTTTCTTCATAAACCAAATATGCACTATTATTCTTTTTAAAATACTTAGCTTCAGTAACTAATTCAATAACATCAGACATTTGTGTAGCGTTATCATACTGTATCGTCTTTATCTTGATTACAACTTCTTTCAATATATTCACCTATTTCTAATTATTCTAGTATATCATATCAAAAAAATACTGGATTATCAACAAAAATCAATATTTTTGTATCTCTACCACCGAAATATTATCAAATGGTTTTTGAATAAAATTTTGGCCTATATTCATAAATCGTTCGGGCATATCCGAAACAAAATATCTGTATTCTGGTTTTTCAGTCTGAGGGTTAAGTAAATTCTTGTCCTCTAACATCTTTTTAAGATCAAGTGCAGTTTCTTCTGCTGGATTTACAAGTCTTATCTTATTTCCTGTTATTTTCTTTATAGTGTTAACTAAAATAGGGTAATGTGTACACCCAAGTACAAGTGTATCTATATCAGTCCCATTAAATGCACTCAAATACTCTTTTGCTGTAAGAAGTGCTACTTCTGTATCCGCCCAGCCTTCTTCTACAATAGGTACAAAAAGCGAGCAGGGCTTCGTATAGACTTCCACATTTTTTATTAGCTTTTGAATCTCTGTTTCATAAGCCTTTGAAAACACAGTTCCTTCTGTTCCAATAACTCCTATCTTGTTATTCTTCGTACTTATTACTGCACGTTTAGCTCCTGGCTTTATAACTCCTAGTATAGGAATATTATACCTCTCTTGAGCTTTTTCTAAACTTCTAGCACTTGCTGTATTGCAAGCTATAA
>JBOFWC010000117.1:0-4705 GCA_051653405.1 Proteocatella sp.
ATTTAACATTCCTTTCTCATTATAAACAATTACTTAAACCTTGTAAATATTGCTAAAATATATATTTTTGAATTCTAACATAACAAATATTTTAATTCAAACTGGGTATATATCTCTTAATAAAAACTTATACAAGGAGATGATATTGATGAGAAAAAAAGGTATAATGACCAAACTGGTGGCAATGATGGCTGCTATTATGTTTTTCATCTCAGGTATTATTGGCGGCGCTTCAATTTATTTTCTATATTCTAGCAATATGAGCCGTTTGGATCAACTTGAGACTCAGATGAGATCAAATTATGACATAAATATAAAAAGCCAAGTAGATATAATAATCTCTGAGCTTGATGGGGTTGCTAATCAGGTTTCTAAAGGCCTTATAACTCCAGAGCAAGGAAAAACAATTGCTGCGGATGTAGTTAGAAATGCAAAATATGGTGAAGGTGGCTATTTCTGGGCAGATACACTTGAAGGCATAAACGTTGTATTTTTAGGAAAAACTGAATCCGAGGGAACTAGCCGACTAAATATGGTGGATGACAATGGTAATAAAATAATTCAGAACTTCATAGAAATCGTAAAAAAAGATGGTGAAGGTTATTCTGAATACTATTTCCCAAAACCTGGCGATGATACTCCACTTCCAAAGAGAGCCTTCGTAAAACTTTATCAGCCATATGGTTGGGTAATTGGTACAGGTAATTATATTGATGATATTGATAACTTTATAAAAGCTGAACGTGATGTTGTAATAAAAGATATGAATAAAGTTATCACTACACTTGCTATATTTGTTGTTTTATCATTTATTTCAGGATTTTTAATTTCTTATAAAATAGCTGGTAATATTGTTCGTCCTATCAAACGTCTTCAAGTTATTACCGAAGAACTTGCAAATGGAAATTTGGATGTTAATATTGACGTTAATACTAATGACGAAATAAATCTACTTGCTACTTCGATGCGAACTTTGACGGAAAGACTTGTTAAGTATATTGATTATATCGATGAAATTTCTTTAAATTTGGATAAAATAGGTGATGGAAATTTAAATATAGAGCTTACTCATGAATATGATGGTGAATTTAGTATTATAAAAGATTCACTTATAAAAACTACAGACAATTTCAAAAAAACTATAGGCGATATATCCCAAATAGCTTCTCAAGTTGCAAGTGGTTCTGATCAAGTCGCAAGTGGAGCCCAAGCTCTTGCTCAAGGTACCACAGAACAGGCAAGTTCACTTGAACAGCTTTCTGCTACTATAAACACTATTTCTGAACAAGTTAATCAAAATGCTAAAAATGCATTAGATAGTTCTCAATATATAAAAACAGTTGGTGCTTCTGCTAATATGAGTAGCTCAAAAATGAATGAAATGATGACCGCTATAGAAGAAATCAACACAAAATCTTCAGAAATCGGCAAAATAGTAAAAACTATAGATGATATAGCTTTCCAAACTAATATCCTTGCGCTTAATGCAGCGGTAGAAGCTGCTAGAGCTGGATCTGCTGGTAAAGGCTTTGCAGTTGTTGCCGACGAAGTTAGAAGTCTTGCTAACAAATCTTCTGAAGCTGCAAAAAATACAACTGCTCTAATTGAAGATTCTATTAACTCTATAAAAAATGGAACTTCGCTTGCACAGGATACAAGCACAGTACTTGCTGAGGTTATTGAGGGTGTTAATCAGAGCGTTCATTTAATAGATGATATTTCTCAAGCTTCAAACTCTCAGGCAAAATCTTTGGAAGAAGCGTTAAGTGGTCTTGAGCAAATAAGTGCAGTTGTTCACTCAAACTCTGCTACTGCTGAGGAAAGCTCTGCCGCTAGTGAAGAACTTTCAAGTCAAGCCGATGTCCTCCAAGAACTTACTTCTCAATTTAAGTTCTAATATTGTAAAGTAAGAAAAACATCTTTTCTAGGCTTTTTTCGACTAGAATCGAAAGTATAAAAAAATTGTAGTTAACATATATTTCTCCGAATGAGGAGAAATATATGTGCTACAATTTAAAATATAATGCAGAAAACTAATCTACAAACTCAACCTCTTGAGTTTTTGAATTTGCTTTTGTATTATTTGTTTCTTTAGAATCTTTTATTGCATCTACTACCATTTTCAAATCTTCTGAATCTATGTTTATATTTCTATCTGTTTTAGCTTGGATAGTGTTTGCTTTAAGCGTATCTGTTATATCAAATCCTATAACATCTTTCATGCCTTCGGTTACAGCTTTAAGACTGCTTAGTGCCATTCTAGTTACATCTGTAGCACTTCCGCCATCTGAGCCTCCGCCAAGTATAGTTATGTTTCCAATTTTGCTCATTGGTTCTGCTATAGCTCTTGCTATTTCAGGAAGCTGTTTTATAACCATCTCTGTTACAGCGGCCTGTCCATATTTTGCATAAGCCTCGGCTTTTTTCTCCATAGCTTCAGCTTCTGCAAGTCCTTTTTGTCTTATCGCATCAGCCTCAGCTATACCTCTTTGTCTTATAAGTTCTGCCTCTGCACTTGCATCAAGCTTTTTAGCTTCTGCCTTTGCTTCTGCATCTTTTACCGCTTTTATTTTGTCGGCTTCGGCTTCAAGTTCCTTAACTCGTTTTTCTGCCTCTGCTGGTTTTATTGCCGTTTCTAAAAGTTCTTTTTCTTTTCTTTGAGCTTTCTTTTCTGCAAGTTCTATATTTTTCTGCTCAGCTGCGATGTCTATTTGAATTTGAGCTTCTCTTACTTCTCTTTCTCTTTGTTCTTTTAAAATCTTAGCATCCATCTCAGCATTAGTAACATCTTTTTGAGTTATGCTCTCTTGGATTGCGTATGCTGCATCAGTTTTAGCTTTTGAGGTATCTTGTTGACGCTTAAATTCCAATTTTTTAACTTCTGCTTCCTTTAAAGCTTCAGCCTTAAGCGCGTCTGCCTCAAGTCTTGCTTTTTCTCCAGCTCTATCAGCCTCTGATGTGCTTATCATCGATTCTTTTTTAGCTTCTGCTTCTGCTATTTCAGCGTCTCTTTTTACTGCTGCAATCTGAGGTTTTGAAAGGGCATCAAAGTAACCATTTGAATCCCCTATTTCTTTTATTGTAAATGATTTTAATTCTAGTCCAAGTTGATCAAGCTGTTCTTCTGCTACTTCCTTTACTCTTTCTGAGAAAGTCTTTCTGTCTTTGAAAAGTTGCTCAGCCGTCATATCTGCAATTATCTCTCTAAGTCTACCTTCACAAACATCTCTTGCAGTCTCTGCTATATGAATTTTAGTTTCATCTGGCTTTCCACAGTTAAACTGCTCTACTGCCTTTTTGATCATCTCTGTTTCATTCTTAATTTTTACTACTACAGTACCATTTGTATTTACTGGAACCGCATTTGAAGTAAGGGTTTCTTTCATAGAAACCTCAAATCCAATATTTTCAAGTGTAATATAGTCTATTCGCTGTAATATTGGAATAACTATAGTTCCTGCCCCAGTAAGTACTTTCGCTTTTCCAAGTCCGGTAACAATTGCCGCCTTATCCGCTGGTACTTTTCTCCAAGTAAATGCAATGAATATCAGTAGAACTACTACTATTATCGTTGGTAATAAATAAGTGTACATAAAAATCCCCCTTATATTTAATTTTTTATACCTAATTTCAAATATACCACAAATTTTTAAGTTTTTGTATACTTAATCAAAATTTATTTCAATAAAATAAAAGCCAAAATTCTTCTGTATAAGAACTTTGACTTTTTTGTATTTTATATAATTTTTGTATTTTTATATGATTAGAATATGAATTTATCTTTTAAATCCACTCCATTTTTCTTTGCATTTTCTGCGGCTATATCTGCCCAACGATATAATGCTGGTTTCTCAACTAATCTTTCTAATAGCATTTCTCTTTTTGCTTCACCAGCTTTTATATAGTAGTTTAATAATCTTTTCATAATTGTACCTCCCCAGGTTTTTAAAATAATTTTTTAATTTTCAATATTGATTTTTTATATAATTCAAATTTTAAAAAACTGAATACGCTAGCTGAATCCTTCACCCTCAGGAGTTCCTTTTGAAACTGCCATTGGCACTATAGGACTATATTGTAATGACCATTTCATATCCGAACCTCCTGACTTTTGATTTTAAATAATTCTAATTAACAATTTGGGGTATGTACAATAAAAAAACTATGACCGAATGGACCACAGATTTAAGGTTGCTGCTCAATTTATTATGTATTTTCTATATCCATCATATCAACTTTGTTTACCTCTGTCAACCCCCATTTTATCAATTTGATTTAACGTTTGCTGTTTCGGGTAGTAATTTTTATATAGAAAGGTGGTTAGAAATTTGGAACTTTTAAAAATAAGTGTACTAAATAAGTATGAAATGATTGAAGCTATCCAATCGTGTATAGAGGTTATTGCTCAGCAATACAAAATGTCCTCTAAAGAAATTTTTCGTCTTAATCTTTCGGTCGAAGAAGCCATGGCAAATGTAATAAAATATGGGCTTACTGAAAACAAAGATCAGTATTTTGAAATTGCTGTAAATGTAGATGGCTCTGAGTTTAATGTAGTTATATCTGATAAGGGAATTCCTGGTGATTTTATACTTGATAACTATGAAGATAAGCTTGGAGTTACCATAATGCAAGGCTCTCTTGATAGACTTGTGATTAAAAATCTAGGCTCTCAAGGAAGAGAACAGGTACTAACTAAATATCT
>JBOFWC010000118.1:0-6124 GCA_051653405.1 Proteocatella sp.
AAAGTAGGTATTCATACAAATCGCCTTTTGTGTCCCCATCTGTCAAAGGCAATAGATCAATGTTAGTCACAATTTTTTCAAGCATTTGAGGTGTTGGTATCATAAAGATAGCGTCGTCCATATATCTTGTAAATGCTGAGTCTTTGTCACCATGCATAGTTTTGATAAATGGGAATACTTTTTTTGAAACTGTATCGTACATCTCAGATGCACTTAGCTGTTTAAAGTTTTTCCATCTCAGATTCTCTTGTTCATCACTAAATGTTTTCTCCACTTCAATACCAAGAATTTCAGCATTTTTTTCTAAATCCGTTTGTTTTTCATCCAATCCTTTTATGAATAAAAGGTAGGTAAATTGCTCAATAACAGACAGCGGATTAGTAATTCCACCTGTCCAGAATATCTCCCATATTTTATCTACCTTACTTCTCAATTCTCCTGTAATCATGTTTTAAATCCTCCGTTGATTCTCTATATATAAATTTAATAGTTAAGTAAACGTATTATAATCATTGATATTTCAGCACGTCACTTTTATATTATATCAAATGTTATAGCGTCTTTATATGATAATTTCAAAATAATTCTAAATAAAAATCCCCCTATTTTTATCTTCCAAATCATTTGACTTTATTAGTCTACAATATTATACTAACCCCATAAGGTGTTTAATAAAAACTTTTATAGGGTAAAACATAGTCAATTCAGTTTATACTAGGAGACCTAAATATGAAAGATAATAAAATTTATAAATTTTTTGCCTATATATCATTATTTTTAATAGCGTTGATTTTTTTTGCATACTCAGTTAATCAAAATTACAATTATTTGCTAAACAAACAAATTGATGAAGAAAAACTGTTTTTCTATGAAGAAAGCAATCAACTTGATTTGCATATAAATGAAGCGATGATTTTCATACATAGTTTGAGAGGATTTGTTAATTCTCAACTTGATGACACTATTTCAAATGATGAATTTAATTTATTCGCTCAAGAGACCCAATCATATGTTAGATATATTAAAAATTTTTCTGTTGCGCCAAACAATGTTCAAAAATTTGTTTATCCTTTAGCTGGTAACGAGGTAACTCTTGGACACAACTTAGAAGAAGATCCACGAGAAAATGTTAGAAATGATGTAATGGCTGCAAAAAACACTGGAAATATCGTAATTAGTGGCCCATATCAATTACGTCAAGGTAATCTAGGTATGGTTGTTAGGAATCCAATATTTAAAGACAATAATTATTGGGGGCTTGTAAATGTTGTGGTTGATGTTGAGAGTATTATTCGAGACTCTAAAAATCTTTATAGAAATAAAAGAATAGATTATAAACTAAGCTCCAAAGGCACAGTTTTTTATCAAACCGCTGATATTGAAAAAACTAATATTGACTATATAATAAATTTTGCAGATACGGAGTGGCTTGTACAAGGATATATCAGCAACACGTTAAATCAAGATAACTTAGATATTCTTTACAAAAATAGTATATTATACTTACTTGTTATCGGTCTTTCGTCTTTACTTATATATCGAGTAATCGCAAATAATTTTTTATTATCTTACAGAGTTAAAGGTCTAATATATAATGACACCTTGACAAATCTACCAAACAGAAGAGCCTTAGATCAGCGCATAAACAGTTTAATATCAGATGGTGTTCCATTTGGCATTGCCTTTATTGATTTAGATAACTTTAAGGATATAAACGATAAACTTGGGCATTCAATAGGTGATGAAGTTTTAATCGAAGTAACAAGGCGTATACAGCAACCAAATCTTTACGAAGCCTTTAGATGGGGCGGTGATGAATTTATTCTACTGAAGAAAGGAACAGATAAATCTAAAATGGTAGAAATAACAGAAGCTGTAGCTTCTAAAATATTTTTACCTATTCATTTAAGCGGTGATGTATACAATATTAACTGTTCTGCCGGCATAAGCTTTTACCCTGAAGATGGTCTTTCAAAAGATGAAATTATTAAATTAGCCGATGCAACTATGTATATTTCTAAAAAGAATGGGAAAAATAGAGTGATGCTTTATACCGATGAAATTGGCCAACAATTAATAACCGACTACCACGTGGAACGAAAACTTGAAATGGCTATTAGAGATAAAGTATTAGAAGTATATTATCAACCTCAATTTGACTTCAAAGAAAATAAAGTTCTTAGTTTCGAAGCCCTCATAAGATGGAAGAATGAGTTTGGGGAGTTTATCCCACCAAGTTTATTTATTCCAATTGCAGAGCAGAGGAATCTAATTAATAAGCTTGATGAGTATGTCTTAGAAATTGTTGCAAATCAGCTAAAAACTTGGGAGAGTCAAGGCTTCACTATGAAAGTTGCTGTTAATATTTCAGCAAAACATTTTACAACCTCATTAGTACAGTATATGGATGACTTGTTAGAACGCTATGAATTGACCCCGCAAAGTATAGAGCTAGAAATCACTGAAACCGCAGCTATTAGTAATTTTGAATACACAAAAGAACTTATAGAAAAACTAAATGCAAGAGGAATAAATATTGCTTTAGATGATTTTGGTACCGGATTTAGTTCATTAAAATATTTATCTGAACTAAAGATAACAAAGCTTAAAATTGACCGTTCTTTTGTAATGAAATTAGATGAAAACGGCAAGGAATGCGCTATTATTAAATCTATTGTTGATATGACATCTACATTTGGTATTCTTACTATTGTAGAAGGTATAGAGACAGTTACCCAGTTAGAAATTTCAAAGGCTTTGGGGTGCAATGCTTATCAAGGATATTATCTATCAAAACCTCTACCGGCTGATCAGTTAGGTGAGTGGTTAGTACCTAAAAAATAAATAAGTAAAAGCAAAGGCCTTATTTTTTTAAGGCCTTTGCTTTTACGCTTACATTTAATCTGGTGCTTGACCATCATGATCTAACCATTGACACTCAAAAATTTATCCCAATGTAAATAATATCATTATATCCCTTTTTTATTAAATCCCTTTCCGGTAACCTCTGCTACATCCGAAACCGTTATAAACGCTTTGGGGTCTATATCCAAAACTATTTGCTTTATCTTTGCCAGCTGATTTAAACTTATTATGCAGTATACAATCTTTCTTTTGTCTCCCGTATACGCCCCTTCGCCTGACAAATACGTAACACCTCGACCTAATTCACCAATTATGCCCTTTCCGACTAATTCATGGTGTTTTGTAACGACCATAATAGATTTTCTTATATCAAATCCTTGCACAACTTTATCCATTGTCATTGAGCTTACAAACATCATAATTAAAGTATACATTGCTCTTGATACATCTTTGAAAATAAAAACTGAAGTTAGTACAATTAAAATATTTGTAGCTAATAATGTGGTTCCAATATTCATAGAATAATATTTTTTTACAATTACAGAAATAATATCAGTGCCCCCTTGAGAACCTCTTGATCTAAATATTATACCTGCTCCTATCCCATTAAATATCCCCCCAAAAATACAATATAGAATTGTTTCATCTAACATAAGTGTGCCTCTAACTATAGTTAAAAGATCTAGGAAAATAGAAAAAGATGTCATACCAATTAAACTATATATTATAAATTCCCTATCTATATATTTATAACCTAAAAGAAATATCGGTATATTTATTATCATCACAAGTAGACCGGGTTTAATTCCAGTTATATAGTTAATTATTAATGAGATACCGCTTACTCCGCCACTTAATAATTGATTAGGTATTACAAATAGATTAAATGATAACGCACATATAAAGCTTCCTATCAAAATCAATCCAATTGGTGCTATTTTATTTTTAAAATTACTCATTCGTATCCTCCTACATATTATCTAAATGAAAATATCACTTAATTATATCAAACTTACTTGCCTATGAAAATATCATTGCCCTAAATAGCAGTATTTTAATTCAAAGTGATACTTTTTTATTATCAGTTTGATAGTATCTATATATTATACTAATCATATTATAAGTTATATAATGAAGATACAATAAAAATTAAGGAGAAAAAAATGGAAAAGAAAAAATTATCTCTACCTATATTATGGCAATTATTTAAATCAACATTCATGCTTAGTGCTTTTACATTTGGAGGAGGCTTTGTAATCGTATCTTTGATGAAGAAAAAGTTTGTAGAAGAGTTAAACTGGCTGAAAGAGGATGAAATGCTTGACATAACAGCTATTGCACAATCTTCACCTGGCCCAATCCCTATAAATGCATCTGTAATTTTAGGATATAGAATGCATGGCGTATTGGGTTCTTTAGTAGCTGTAATTGGAACCTCAATTCCTCCGATGATAATAATATCTATTATATCAGTTTTTTATACTCAATTTAGAGAGAATGAAGTAATTGCAATAGCTTTACAAGTTATGAGAACTGGTGTTGCCGCGGTGATTTTTGATGTAGTAATAAATCTCACTCAAAATGTAGTAAAAACAAAAAAATTACTATATATCGGCCTAATGGTGGTATGTTTTATTGCAACATATATATTTAATATAAGTGCAATGGTTGCCATACTTGCTTGCCTAAGCGTTGGTATTATTGATTTATCAGTTAACTCATACAGAAGGAGCGTGGCCGCATGATTTTACAATTATTTTTAAGTTTCATAAAAGTAGGACTTTTTAGTGTAGGTGGTGGTTATGCTGCTATTCCTTTGATACAAGATCAGATTGTAAATACACATCAATTGATGACGATGGCAGAATTTACAGACTTAATAACTATTGCCGAAATGACTCCTGGTCCAATTTCAATTAATGCGGCAACATTTGTAGGAACAAGGCTTTCTGGAGTTTCTGGAGCTCTAATTTGTACTCTTGGGGTTGTTCTTCCAGCCTTTATATTATGTTTAACCTTAGCTTTCTTTTATTATAAATACAGAAATTTTTCAGGAGTTCAAACCGTTTTATCTGCATTAAGACCTGCGGTTGTGGCTCTAATTGCAGGCGCTGGTATGTCTATTCTTATGTTAGGTCTCTTTGGATCACACGAAGGCAGTATTTTATTAAAAAATATTCATGTAATAGAACTAGGTTTATTCATTTCCTGCCTTTATATTCTGAGAAAATATAAAGCTAATGCAATATCGATTATCCTTGGCAGTGGGGTTGTCGGAACTATATTGTATATGTTAGTATAAACATAAAAATATAATGAAAGGATGTAGGTATGACAATTAGACATCTTAAAATATTTATTTCTGTTGTTGATTATAAAACTATGAGAAAAGCATCTGAACATCTTTTTATATCCCAATCCTCAATTTCTCAGGCAATACAGGAATTAGAAAAGAAGTATAATATAAAATTATTTGAAAGGCTAAATCAAAAATTATATTTAACTGATGATGGAAAAAGTTTACTTCCTTATGCAAGACATGTCGTTGATTCTTTTGATTCGCTTGATTTAATAATGCAAAACAAAGGTCAGCAACCCAAGCTAAGAATCGGTGGCAGTGTTTCCGTTGGAACTTATCTTTTAAATGATTTGGTTGATAAAATAGAAGAAAAAATTCCAAATTTGGATTCCTATATAATAATTAACAATACTACGACTATCGAAGATATGATATTAAATAGCCATCTTGATGTTGCTGTAGTTGAAGGCATAGTAGAAAGTGAGCAAATTATACAAATCCCAATTTTTGATGACGAATTAGTTGTTATCGTCGGAAAAGCTCATAAGTTATTTAACTGTGATATGGTAGAAATAAAAGACCTCGAAAAAGAAGTCTGGATTTCAAGGGAAGAAGGAAGTATTGCGAGAAACCAGTATGAACAAATATTTGTTGATAATGGTTTTAAAATTCAGCGAAAATGGATTTGTTCAAATATTGATACCATAAAAAACCTCGTTATAAAAGGTAAAGGAATCGCTGTTGTATCAAAATACATGGTTAGTAATGAAATAAAAAATATGGATTTAAAAACATTAAATGTACGCGATATTTCTGTTAAAAGAAAAATTCATTTAATCTATCACAAAGACAAATATTTATCTCCTTCAATAAATACATTTATAGATATTTGTACCTCAAATAGCTAAGCTTAGCTTAGTCAAAAATTCTAAAAAACTCAAAAATACAAAAATACAAAAA
>JBOFWC010000119.1:0-5972 GCA_051653405.1 Proteocatella sp.
TTTCTTTACTTGTTTCAGATGAAGAGATTGCAAAGCGTATGAAATCATGGGTATGCCCACCACTTAAAGAGCAAAAAGGCTGCTTAAATATCTTTGCTAAGACTTGTCGTCCAGCAGAGGAAGGTGGCGCAATGCAACCTTGGGATTTATTAAAATAAGATTTGTGAGGAAATTAATATGGAAAAAGAATTGCTGTTACTTAATAAATTAGGACTTACAGATGGAGAGGCAAAGGTATATCTAACGCTTCTTAGAAATAGTAGTATTACAGGATATGAAGCTAGTAAGATTGCAGGAGTCCCTAGATCTAAGATATATAATCTCTTGGAGTCTCTTATCCAAAAAGGCTTTGTTCTCTATACCGAAAAAGAGAGCAGTAATAAGTATGAGGCAGTTCCAATTAAACAGGTAATTGCACATATATCAAAAGATGCGCAAAATACGTATGATGAAATTACAGAATCACTTAGAGGTTATGAACATAAAACTAACTTAGATGAGATATGGCATATTCGAAATAGAAGTAATATTTTATCAAAATGTAAAGAGGTAATTGCAAATTCAAAAGAAGAGATCTTAATTCAAGTGTTTGAAGAGGAGTTGGATGAAATATTACCAGAACTGTTAGAACTTCAAAAACAGGAAAAGAAAATAGGGCTCATTGTATTTAGTGAAAACAAAAACTTGCAATTACCTATAAAAAAATTCTACCGTCATGGTTTAATAACTGAGAAGATAGAAGAAATGGGTGGCCGATATATCAATATAGTATCGGATAGGAATGAGGTTATATTTGGTCAGATATTAGGAGAGTCTGTAGCAGAAGTTATCTGGACTAAGAGCAAGCCTATGGTTACTTTAGCTGCAGAATATGTTAAGCACGATATGTACTTCTATAAAATGGCTACTTCATTGCAGAAATCTATGGAAATAGAGTATGGAGAAGATATGGAAAGAATTCGAGATATTTTTTAATATATATTTGTTAAGATTAAGAAATAATGAAAAATTAATTGATGTATGTAAAAAAGTGTGATATAATAAGGAGTACAAAACACGGGAATGTAATGGTTTCGACGGGGTTTTGAAGTTATGAGTAGCGATTCGTGTGACTCCTCTATCACGTAAATCTAGGGGAACTTAAAAACAAACGCAAACGAAAATTACGCAATAGCAGCTTAATTGCCGCTCGTTCCTACTAGTCCTCCTGCCGATTAGTACTGAACGTCAGAATGCAGGGAACTGTCTGATGGATTATCTGGACTTCAGATTGAATTATTCGGGTTATACTAGCTATAGTACATTTGGTAGTACGATAGTGTAGCGAAAACAAATTTACCAAATATGGTCGTAGAATCTTGTAATGAATGGATTTCGGACAGGGGTTCGATTCCCCTCATTTCCACCAATTTAAAGCACTTTTTAAAAAGTACCCTATAGTAAGACTAAGTAAAAAAGTCTATACTATAGGGTACTTTATTATAATAAATCAGCTTTCCAGCTTGATCTAAATCCTGCAAGTTCAATAATTTTATCAAATTCAACACTTGAAAAACATGATTCGTATTTTTTGAATAGATTATCAATATTTTCTATTAATTCAGCATAGTCTAGTTTAGAAATAACTAGCTTCAATAAGCATATTAAATCGTAAAGGTTTTCACCATTAATATTAATTTTAGAAAAATATTTATGAAAAATTGAAGTTTTTATAGGTTTTCTTAACTTATACAAAAGTAAAACTTCATCGTGAGCACAAACATTTCTGAAATAATTGACTATTTTTATTATATTAGATAATTCGCTGTACGTAATCTTCTCTTTTGAAGAGTAATCTTTCATATATTCTTCTCCAAATTTTCGTGCAATTTTTTCTTTTAATTCGTCTAATGAATTATAAAAATATGATATATTCCCTATAGTCAAAGAGTTTACGAGTACCCATAAAGGAACATTTTCATGATTTTCAATGTAATGAGGGATATATCTTCGATCACTATTTGATTTATTATTATTTGTAATACCGTTTGATAAAGCTGCAATATTTTTCAATACCATGTTTATGTCTGATGGATCTTTTGAATAATTAGATACATTTAGATATGAATATTCTTCTCTGTACTTTTCTGAAAAGCAATATGCTATAGTAGTTTTTAATGCATTTTCAAATTTTAAAAGGCATTCTATAAGTATTATTCTTAATTTTCTATCCATTTCATATATACAATATAATTCTTCAAATTTACAATTATTGATATATCTCTCAGGTGTGAGTATTTGCCCATTTAAATTCTTTTGAAGAAATGGAATTTTATAGCCATTAATTATGTTATAATAATTTACTTTAGATAATATTATTTCAGCATCATTTTCATTTTCAAAATTCAAATTTCTTTCTTTTAGAATCTGAATTTGTTCTTTAAATGTTCTAAATGGTTTTCCACTCATAAAATATTCCCCCTAAAAAAAATGCCCCGTCACGTGTGACTAGGGCTTGATCCGTAATATAATTATACCTATTTAGAAGATTTTTGTCAAATTTTTTAATAATTATTTTCAATAAATGAATTCCATATAATTCTTCAAATTCAAATAAAGCACACTCCAATTTGAAAATATGTGAAAACTAGAGAACCGCCGTGTACCGAACAGTACGCACGTTGGTGGCAGGTCGGTAGATAAAATAATTATCTATCTCTACCCGATTTTAATATCCACTCTCTCAAACCTAATTGCTAAATAGAGTTTAATAACATATAATGTAGGTTAAGAATAAAAATATATAAAGTGGTAATCCTTATTTTATTAACTAGGGGAGAAGGTTATGAAAAAATTATATGCACTGATTTTGGCAGCAACACTTGCAATTGGGAGTATATTTCCAATAGCGCAACCTGTTTTTGCACAAGAAAACGTAAGACTGCAAGATGATTTTTATGATGCAACAAATCAAGAATGGTTAGAAAATACAAAGATACCTGATGGATATTCATCTTGGGGAAATTTTCACATACTAGATAAAAAAGTATCGGATGATTTAAGAAAAATTGTAGTAGATTATAGCAAAAAAACCGATTTAAAAGAAAATAGTGATGAGAAAAAGCTTGTTGATTTTTATAAATCTTTTTTAGATTACAAAAATAGAGATGCACAGGGGATAATGCCTATAAAAGCTGATCTTGAAAAAATACAAAAGGCAACAAATTTAAGAGATCTTCAAAATGTTATGTCAGTACTTTGTAAAAATGGAAATGAAAGTGTTTTTTCATATCTAATAGATACAGATTTAAAAAATAGTGATAAGAAAATACTGTATTTAGATGCTGGAAGCATTGGAATGGGAGATGTTGATTACTACTTAAAATCTGACGAAAATACAAAGGTAATACAAGAAGCATACAAAAAATATCTTAAAGAATTATTTGTTTTAAAAGGCGATGCAAAAGAGACTGCTTTAAAGAAAGCACAAAATGTTTATGACTATGAAAAATCTATTGCAGAAGTTATGCTTTCTACAGAAGAATCAAGAGATCTCGAAAAACAATATAATGTATACACTATAGCTCAACTAGAGCAGCTTTGTCCTAATTTAAACTGGAAAGATGCACTGTCAGTTCTTGGATTAGACAAGGCGGAGAAAATTATATTAGCTCAGCCAGAATACTTTAAAAAGCTTAATTCTTTATTAGAAAATAAAAATCTAGAAACTTACAAAAGTTATTTAGAAGCAATAGTATTAAGTGATTCAGCAAGCCTTTTATCTAGGGATTTTGAAAAAGTGAATTTTGAATATTCAAAAGTGTTTTCTGGAGTAGAGACTATGCTTCCTGACGAGGAAAGAGCATTTGGACTAGTTAATGGAGCTTTGGGTGAGATTTTAGGTAAAATATATGTAGAAAAATATTTCTCAAAAGAAGCGAAGGCGGATGTAGAATTAATGGTTAGTGGTCTTATAGACTCATATGAAAAGCGAATAAATGAGCTTGATTGGATGAGTAAGGCTACAAAGCAAAAGGCGATTAAAAAACTTGATACCATGGATGTCAAAATAGGATATCCAAATAAATGGGAAGATTATTCTTCTATAACTATAAAAACCTATGAAGATGGAGGTTCTTTATTTGAAAATGCAAGAAATATTCAGGAATACTTTAGACTAGAATCACTTAAAGATTTAAATAGTAAGGTAGACAGGGAAGAGTGGCAAATGACACCTCAAACTGTAAATGCATATTATAATCCTACGGTAAATGAAATTGTATTTCCAGCAGCAATACTGCAAGATCCATTCTATAAATATGGAGCATCTAAAGCAAAGAATTTAGGTGGAATCGGAATGGCTATAGGTCATGAAATTTCACATGCGTTTGACGATCAAGGGTCAAAGTTTGATGAAAATGGAAATATGACAAACTGGTGGACAGAACAAGATTTTAAGGAGTATGAAAAGCGTACAGAAAAACTTGTTGAGCAGTATAATAAATATGAGGTACTACCTAATGAATTTTTAAATGGAAGTTTCACACTTGGAGAAAATATTGCAGATTTAGGAGGAATAGAAGCAGCACTTGAAACTTTAAAAACTACTAAAAATCCTAATTATGATGAATTTTTTAAATCGTATTCAGTACTTTGGAGAAGTTTATATACTGACGAGAAAGTTAGATATAATATAAAAACAGACCCTCATTCTCCAGGAAAATTTAGAGTAAATGGGATATTAACAAATATAGATAAATTTTATGAAGTTTATGGCGTAAAAGAAGGCGACTCAATGTATACAAAGCCAGAAGATAGAATAGAAATCTGGTAGGGTGCAGAAAACTTTTTATTAAATAGATATTAGAAAGCTCTCTCAAAGTTTCGATTTAAAAATCTGAATTGGGAGAGCTTTTTATTTTTTTAATATTGTTCAAGATATTGGATTAAGACCTTTTTACAATGAACTGTATTAATGAATTTACTATTTCTGCATAAGTATCATCGTAATAAAAGTCATCAAAATTAAAAGAATTTTTAGCCACGTCATCAGCTATATAAAGCTTTTTGAAAAGAAAGCTTATTGGTTCTTCTTCGAGCTCTTTTAAGTTTAAGAAATAAGCATCCTTATCAAAATCTCCAGTTGGAAAGATATAGAGTTTTTTTGTAGTTAGGATTAAATCAAAATCTGATTTTCTAGGATCATCAGCGATTTTTGCATGCGCAAATATAAATCGTTCATTATCATCTAATTCAAGATTAGCATTTATAAATTCTAAAAAATCACATTCTTTTTGATTGGCATAAGCATCAGCTGTTACCCAATGAGAAATCCAGCCAGGCATATCTTCATATACATGACATATTTCAATTGCACGTTTGTATAATGACTGATTATAGCCGACAATTCTATCAGAAGCTTTGCATAAATCTTCATTTGGATTTAAAGGAACCTTACAAAATGGAGAGTCCTTATCATTAAATAAAAAATCCATATGATTCAAAATCATTGAAATAGAGGAATAATCATCTACATTTTCGTCATTATCTTTTATTCTTCTATTAAATCCTAGTTTTCCACTTATAAAATCTTCTGCGACAGCTTCCCATGAATCATAGTTTGCTAAGAGTTGTTTTCCTAATCTTAAAATAATTTTTTGTGCATTGTATAGGTCTGTAAATCCAACTGTATAGGCATCTTTTGTTATGGCTGCAATTCGGCATATATCCCAAGCATGAGTTAATTCGAGTGGATTAAAAGACTCTATTATGTCATCATAGGATTCTTTATCATTGATTCCCCATCCAAAATCAAGTCCTTCTTTAATTTCATTTGATAAAGTTTCACGATTTTCAGCCCATTCATCAGAATAACCATATACAACGTGAAGATTAAAGTAGTTTTCATTAATAAATTTTTTACGATTTGTATCAATATCTTTTAATTGTCTAAATATATAGTGATTTGTAAAAAAACCACCTGCAATTAGAGC
>JBOFWC010000120.1:0-2250 GCA_051653405.1 Proteocatella sp.
AAGTGTGCTTGCACTTTATGAATTTAAGGACAGACTTTCAGTAATTGAGGGGACAGAAGCAAAAAGTGTATTAGTTGATGTCTATCAACAGTTAGGAATGATGAAAAGTGCGTACCTCTTATTTTTGACTATTATAGACCAAAGTAATAAGAAACAAATGAAAAAGCTTGCACTACTGCAAGAGCTCTGCAAAAGTGATGGTGACAAATATGCTTTGCCAAGCTCTGAGATAGAAAGTGAGCAAACGGAATATAAGGAGCGATTAAAACACTTACCAAAGTTTCGATATCATCCTAATCCGCTTGGGACAGGCGTTTTTAAAGAGGGAGAGGCGAGAGTTTGCCCTTGTTGTGGTAATAAAAGCACAGTTTATTATTGCATCATGCCATATTGCATCGAAACGGTTGAATACCTCTGCCCCACTTGCATTGCAAACGGCGAAGCAGCAAAAAAATATGATGCCAGCTTTGTTCAAGATGCCGAGTGGGTAGGTGAGATAGATAACGAAAAGGATGATGAGCTTTTTAACCGTACTCCAGGGTATTTAAGCTGGCAGGGGGAACACTGGCTTTCCTGCTGTGGCGATTACTGCGCTTATTTAGGTACAGTAGGAACAAGGGAGCTAAAAGCTATGGATATCGCCGATAAGGTTTTTGCTGAGTATGCTACACGAGACGAGTTTGAGTGTATTGAAGAATATCTGGTAAAGGACGGTTCGCTTTGTGGATATCTATTTCGTTGCCTTCATTGTGGCAAATACCAAATTTGGGTAGATGCGGATTAACGGAAGCTATACAATGCAAAGTTTAGTAGAAACTAACAGCAAACAAAATAAGCAAGTGATGCGAGGATTAGTGATATGGATATCTTAAAAACTATTATAGAAAATAAAGAATTAGAGGATAAAATAAACTATAAATGCGATATTACAATTTATCCTAAAATGCGAAAGCCTGAAGATATTTTTGGACATATGACTTGGAATATTGATGGAATGGCATTTGGATCTGATGCAGCTGGTGGTGAATTTGTTTTGCTATCAGACGGAACTATTGGTTTCAATAGTTCAGAGGGAGAGACAGGCCGTATAGCAGAAAATATGAAAGAATTATTTGGATTATTAATTAATTGCCCCTGTTTTAAGGATTTCTTGGTTGATGATATTTACAAAGACGATATTTCTCTTAAAAAGTATGCTGAAGCTATTGAAGCACAATATAGAGATGATTTTAATTCTATTGGCATATACGATTGGGATAGTGTAAAAGAGGAAATTTCAAAAGAGTTAGGTTTTTCTGTTGATTATTCTATATATGATACTACACTAAAAAAATTTTATAATGCAGCGACGAGAGAACCACAGTATAAGAGAACTTTTAAAGAAAATGATGTTATAAAAAAATCTAATTGTATTATTTCTAGGCCGATGGAAGAGTGGATAAAAAATATGCTTAACGAGTATTAATATAAATATTAAGAGGAGTATAACTATGTCAAAAATGAATGAATTTCAAAAAACAGCAGGTGGAACGATAGAGCTTGATTGGAACTTAGTTGAGGAGGAAATTGGTTTTAAATTACATGATAATCTAAAAGACTTTTATTCACGAATACTAGGTAGTAAAAATAGAATACTAGGCAGTAAAAATAAGTCAGGCATTATTTCTGGAATAATAAAATTTAATCCCATTGAATTTGTAAAAAGATATGCAAATAAAGAAAACTGGCTAGATGATGCAGATAGTAATAACAGTTATGCAGAGTTTACCCTTTGTCTTTTAGAGAAAACAAATGACAAATATATTTTAGACTTTATTTACGAGGCATTTAGGGGAGAATGGACAGGTGGAAATGACTTTGGCAATAGAGCATATGTAGGTGAAATTCTTATTAATATAGGTCAAGTATCTCTTCTTTTCAATAATGATACTGGAGAATTTGAATGGGTAGATTTTGGATATGGAAATTTTGATACATTTTCTGATAATCCATATGGTATAGTGGCTGATAATACTCAAGAGTTTCTTAATAAATTCAAGGTTGTAGATATTGATTAGTTAAACAGAATATATGATAGAGGTTGAAATAATAGGAGATTAAATTTATGGGGAAAAATATAGATGAAAAAGATAGTAGAGGAAGGACTCTACTTATAAACTCAATAGTTAAAAGAGAGCAAGTAGATTCAATAGAGTCTATAATAAAGGCTGGTGCGAATTTAGAGTTAAAAGATAAATTAGGGGATACTGC
>JBOFWC010000121.1:0-4055 GCA_051653405.1 Proteocatella sp.
CAGCTATAACAAACTGGAATTTCAAGCACTAAATCTGCTCCATTTTTTACAGCTTCTTTTGCTCTTGTAAACTTATCTATTATCGAAAAATCACCTCTTTGAACGGTGTTTCCACTCATAACAACTACTGCATAATCACTGTTTGTCTTTTCTTTTGCTGTATTAATATGATATTTGTGCCCTAGATGAAAAGGATTATATTCAGCTACAATTCCTACGGTTCTCATCGTATTTCTCCTATTTTTTATAATTAAAAAGGAGCTCTAAAGCTCCTATTCTTCTTCCTCAATCTCTTCTTCGTCTGCTATGAGCATTTCGCCTAATTCTTTGTGAGTTGTCATTACTTTTTCTGTAAGACCCTTCATATCTCTTGATACCTTTTTTAGAATATCTTGAGAATATTTAACTGCACCATTTCTTAATTCTTTTGCATCAAATTCCGCCTCTGCTATTATTTGATCTGCTTTTCTATATGCAGCTTGAGTTATGCTATCTTCTTCTACCATTTCAGCTGCTTTTTGGTTTGCTTCTTCTATTATTTTTTTAGCTTCTTCTTGTGCATCATATATTATTCTTTGTCTTTCCTGACTTATCCATTCCGCCTGTTTAAAGTCATCGGGTAGTCCTATTCTTATATCAGTTATAAGCTCCATAGCTTTTCCCTTATCTATGCTTGCTTTATTCCCGAATACACTTCTAGAACTCTCTATAAGTTCTTCTAGTTCGTTTAGTATACTTAGTACTTCCATTTCCTACCCCTCTCTATATATATCTTTTAATTTTTCTTCTACACTCTTAGGGACTATCTCTGAGATATCACCTTTAAATTTTGCAACTTCTTTTACTATGCTTGAACTTAAGAAAGAGTATTTTGTATTTGTCATCAAAAATACCGTTTCTACATGGTTATTTAAATTTCTATTCATTTGAGCTATCTGCATTTCATATTCATAATCCGAAACTGCTCTAAGCCCTCTTATTATAACCTTTATATTTTTTTCTCTACAGTATTCTACCAGCAAGCCTCCGAAAAAATCAACTTTTACATTTTTAAATCTTTCGGTTTCTGTCTTTAATATTTCTAAGCGTTCCTCAAAGCTAAGCAGACCTTTTTTGCTCGTATTTATTAATAATGCTACGGTTATTTCATCATACAATTCTGAAGCTCTTTCTATTATGTCTAAATGTCCATTTGTTAATGGATCAAAGCTTCCTGGATAAACAGCTCTAGTTTTATTCATTTTCTACTCCGTAAAATGTAATTTTTGTGCTGGAATAGGTTTTTTCCTTCTGCTTGAAGAATTGTCCAAATCTCTCAGGGGTCTCTTCTTCTCTGTCAGTTTCTACTATAACAACACCCTCACTCTGCATTATATTGTATTTTTCTAATTGTTGCAATATTTTTTGTACAATTCCTTTATTATACGGAGGATCAAGAAAGATTATATCAAACTTCAAACCCTTGTTTTCAAACTGAGTAAGTGCACTCTCAGCATCTTGATTTAAAATAACTGCATTTTCTTCTAATTTTGAACTTTCTACATTATACTTTGTAAGCTCATATGATTTTTTGTCCTTATCGACAAAATATACTTTTTGAGCTCCTCTCGAAAGTGCTTCTATTCCTATTGCTCCCGTACCTGAAAATAAATCAAGCATTACTGCATTCCTTATAGAAAAACCAATCATATTATATAGATTCTCTTTAACCCTATCTAAAGTAGGTCTTATATTATCATTTTCTGGGGTTTTTAATTTTTTCCCTCTCGCTTTTCCTGATATTACTCTCATTTCTTACTCCTGTTCTATTTATTAATTAAGCGCGATAGATTCTATTCGCTTTTCAAACCTCATTCTTATTTTATCTAAAATCTTCGAGGTATCTTCATCTATATTGTCGCTTGATATATCAACTATATTCTTTGCATCATCCTGAGCTGATTTTAGTACATTCATATGTTTTGAAAGATCTGCTATTTTAAATTCGGGAAGTCCATGTTGTCTCAATCCAAATACTTCTCCTGGCCCTCTTAAAATTAAATCTTTTTCAGATATTACAAACCCATTATTTGTTTCTGTCATAATCTTCATTCTCTGTTTCAATATATCTGAATTTCCTTGATATATAAGTATGCAGTACGACTCATCGCTACCTCGTCCAACTCTGCCTCTTAACTGATGAAGTTGAGATAACCCAAATCTTTGTGCATCCTCTATAACCATTACCGTAGCATTAGGAACATTAATTCCAACTTCTATTACCGTAGTTGATACCAATGCCTGAATTTCACATTTTTCAAAACTATCCATAATGAAATTCTTTTCTTTAGGTTTCATTTTTCCATGAATTAATCCTACTTTATAATTTTGGAAATAGTTATCTTGAAGTTCTTTTTGTATTTCCTGTGCAGATTTAATATCTAACTCTTCACTTTCTTCAACTAGGGGACAAACTACATATACCTGCTTCCCTTTTTGGATTTCTTCTATACATCTTTCATAAGCTTTGCTTCTAAGTCTTTGAGTCACAGCCATTGTCTGTATTGGCTTTCTTCCTTTTGGAAGTTCATCGATTATAGATATATCCAAATCGCCATGTATTATCATAGAAAGGGTTCTTGGAATAGGAGTTGCTGTCATTACAAGCACATGAGGCATTATATCATAATTGCTATAAAGACTATTTCTCTGTTTAACTCCAAATCTATGTTGCTCATCAGTTACAGCAAGTGCTAATTTTGCAAAAGAAACGCCATCTTGAATAATAGCATGAGTTCCTATTACAAGATCACATTGATGCTCAGATATTTCCTTATATAACTTTTCCTTTTCTTTTTTTGTACTACTTCCAGTAAGCAGACGTATCCTCATTCCAGTATTTTTAAAAAGGTCTTGCGCCGCCTGATAATGCTGTTTTGCAAGAATTTCAGTAGGTACCATTATGGTACTTTGATATCCACTTAGAAAAGAATTATATGCACTGCAAAAAGCTACAATAGTTTTTCCACTTCCTACATCTCCTTGTACAAGTCGCTGCATAGGCACCTTGCTGTTCATATCAGTGGTAATTTCTTCAATTACTTTTTTCTGCGCACCTGTAAGCTCAAACGGTAACCCTGCAATAAATTTTTCAACCTCATTAGATGGTGATATATCATAAGTATCCTGATGAGCTGAATATTTCTTTAGCATAAGTATATATATTTGTAGAAGAAAAAAATCTTCATAAACAAACCTATACCTTGCGGCCTTAAGACTTTCTATATTTTGTGGAAAATGAATATTATTAAATGCATAATCCACAGGACATAGATGCTGTTTTTCGACGATTTTAGAGGGTATATACTCAAAGTCTTTATAATAGGTCTTATTTAATGCATCTCTTACTGCCTTTTGAATTTCCCCATTATTTATACCGTATGTAAGCGCATATACAGGATATATAATATTTGTTAAATTATTTTCACCAAAAAGCTCTATATCTGGTGAATTAAATTCAAGTCTTCCGAAAACCTTTTTTGCTTTTCCATAAAAAGCTATTTTGTCCCCTACCTTAAATTTATCCTTTATATATTCATTATTAAATACTGTCAAAAAAGCAGCTTCACTTCCCTGTTTTACTGCAATTTTAACTATAGTCATATTTCTCTTAGGTCTGCTCTTATCAAAATGAACTATAGTTCCATAAGAACACACTTTTTCATCATTTGCAATTTCATCAAAACGCTTTACAATAGTTCTATCTTCATAGCGAACTGGAAAATGATACATTAAATCTTCTAAAGTTTCTATATTTAGTTTTTTATATTTAACCGCTTTTTTTTCACCAATACCTTTAAGATACATTATTGAATCTTGAGCTCTCAAACTGTATATTTTCCTTTCTATAAATTAACGAATCTATAAATAAATACGAAAAAGCACCAACCTCGAGGTCAATTCCTTGCGAGACTGATGCTAAATGGTGTGCCCAGAGGGATTCGAACCCCCGACCTTTTGGTTCGTAGCCAAACACTCTATCCAGCTGAGCTATGGGCACATAAATATAAAAATTG
>JBOFWC010000122.1:0-5586 GCA_051653405.1 Proteocatella sp.
GGATAAATACGTATTTGGTGTCAATCATATACGTATATGGTGATCACGAAAAGCGTATATGGTAATTACGAAATACGTATATTGATTAGGTGAAATACGTATTTGATTTTAGAATTACCGTACGAGTTCCGATTAAAAAACAAATTTTATCCTACACATCCTACACGGTTGATTTAATGAATTGATTTATAATGAGTAAAGTGTGTAAGATGGATGTAGGATAAAATTGTAAAATACTTCTTTGTGAGCGATTTTAATCAAACGATAAAATAGTTGTAAGAAAGATGTAGTCAATCTTTGAATAGATCGAGTCGAACTTTTTTACGATTGACCGGATCTTTAAAACGATTGAGTCATTTGTTAGATAGTTCGGCTTTAAAAATAAGTCATTGTATTGAAAATTAGATACGTATGAAAAATATTTTACATACGTATCAAAAGTTTTTTTGATACGTACCAAAAATAATTTACATACGTATGTAAATCTGATTAGATAAGGCAAATTGGAAAATATAGCTCGTAATGATACGGTATATCTTCGCAACGATACGGTGTATCTTTTAAAAGAAACGGCATATCTTTTTAGAGATACACCGTATAAATTTGACAATCTCCGGATTTTCTTTAAGCTCCCACTACAAAAGTTTTTTTTCGCGTTTTATCTGCAACATCTGCAACATCTTCCTGAAACCCTTTATGGATCGAGCTTCCCGCTGTTGCAGATGGTTGCAGATGGTTGCAGATGAAATTCGATCTGCAACACGTAATTGTCTACAGTATAGGTATTTATGTGTGTGTTGCAGATGTTGCAGATAAATCGACGTTTTTTTCTTCGGTAAGCGCCTCCCCGATGATCTGTTTCAGGAAAAAAGAACAGATCTACTTTTGGGATATCTTGGGGTAAGGAAATAAAAGAATAGCGTGGCATATCCCTAATAAATAGATTGATAATTGTACTACCGTGAATGGCAAACTCCTTTATGAGGTAGAGTTGTGGAATTATCTTTATCAACAATCCAACCTGTTTTTTGTATATATTATTCATATTTACAGAATTCTTCAGGGATAGTGATTTAATAGTCCTTTAGATAGCATTGTCAGCCACCCCGATACAAGAATCTGCTTTACGAGTTGGTTGGAATAACCATTAGCTTTAAGCCAGGATGAGAAATAGAGTTTCCCTCTTGCGTTCCTTACAATAGTTGGTTTAATTTATTTGCATTATCTAAACTCATACTTTACTTTATTGAAATATATTCAACCGCAAAGGTGATGCTATTTTTCGACTTGATAACAGTATTGGTTGAATTTAATACATAAAACTAAATTCATAATATATAATATTGCATCTAAACAAACCATCGCATAGCTGTTTTCGAATTTAGTATTGAGATCTATTTCTCGCTTTTATCCTCAATGCTTTTGTGAATTGACCGTATCAAGCGAAATAATAGCTCTGTATCAGTTACATCTGTGAGATAGTTCTTTTCATCAGTAGAACACATTTTCAGTTTCTACAATTTGTAGTCAACTCGCTTCCTTCCTTCTCTATTTGAACGCACTCCAATGTTTGGGAGGGTTGGGCTATCAGCCAATACTGCAAACACATCGACAATAGAGATGTTCCACTTCTTGTGCTCATAGCCCCCAAGCATTTGCATCTTACGCTCTTCGAATAGCTGTATTTTATTTTGTTGGGGCATAGTTATTATTCCTCTTCTTTATAATAAATCTTGTAGAACTTACCTTTGTTATCCTCACCTTGTTCAATTAGCTGTCGGTCTCCGTGGATATATATATGAAAGTTCTTATCGAGCTTGATCACACTTTTTAGGGCACGAGCCTGTTTTTTAACTGCTGTGTCCGATATTGTAAAGTTATCAGAAAAGTCGATGTCTCGTTCTTCGGCATAGCTCTGCTTGTATTTGTTAAAGCTGTCAATTACTTCGGGTTGGGCGATAACCTCATTTGCAAACTCCTCCATATCAAAGGTTTCCTTTTCTTTGAAGAACTTGGCGGTTTTATTAAGTATTTCTGCTTGATCAGCCTTGGAAACCTCATACTCCTTTGGTAGCTCCTTAGTAACAAAGTTCTTGGCAAGTTTCATTACATTTTCAGTATTGTAGTATTCGTCCTTGCGTTGGCGAACATGTAGAAAATCGTCTATCCAGTAGTGAGCCTCAGCTCCTTTGTTGGTATTGTCAACTACGGCAACCATATAGCCATTCTCTTTTTCTGTGTTAAATATTAATGCTCCTTTGTCGAGTTTGTTGATATTTATCCCTTGTTGGCTCTCTATCTCGAAGCCATCTCCCGAAGGGTACACTTTTAGGAATGTATCTTTGTTTTCCGATTTAAATAATCCAACAGCATCAACTGTTTCGCCATTTATCTCAATTCCTTCAAAATAAACTACATAAAATTCTCCACCCTTTATCCTTGGGTGGTTGCTCTGTTCATAAAGATGTTTAGCGAGATTTATTGACTGTTCGTGTAGTGTGCTTGGATTATCAAATATCCCCGATACCAAACCACAAACTGCATTGTATTGTATACCGCTGTCGTGATAGAAATTTAAGAATTCTTTTACTTTAAAAGACGAAGTAAAATACAAACATAGAACCTCTTTTAATTCATTGCCTATTTGAAGCGCATTTGAACTAAGATTAATTATTTCATCAATATTTTTGTTACCAATATAATGCAAAACAATATTGGCAATGCTAGTATTTTCAGTGCTGTACATAGATGAATTGTGTAATAAGTGAATAATATTAAGCAAGTAAATGCTATTGGAATAAGCCAAAGAATCAATTTGATTATTTGGAGTCTTTTTGTTTGTTTTTTAAGAGAGCTTTCTACTTTCTTAAAACTATTATTGATAAGCTCATTATCACTTCGGTTAAAAGTCTTCTTGTATTCATCAATATTAAGTTCTATGAAACCTAAAATACTTTCTTGGTTATTTAAAAACAGCTGTATTAATAAGGCAAATATCCACAAGCTCATAATTACGGCGATATTTTTCACCGAGATAATTTTTGAAGTATCAAAATCCATTGTAGCAGCCGCAAGTACAAAAGCCGTTGGAATTGCTATTAACTTTGTTTGTGCTTCACTTATAACAGCACATATCTTCTGGGAAAAGTCTATTGCTTTGGAATCAAGTTCAAATTTAAGTTTATTGGAGGAATAATTACTAATATAAAATAGATAGGAGTTCTCGCAATTTTGATATAGTTCATCAAGATTATTTAATATGACTTTAAAGTCATTTGTTGATTTCTTTTTAATAAAATCAATAAATTCATTAATGAATAAATTTCTTTTTTCTAAATTATTCCCTTCTAATGTTGTGATAATGTTAGTTATGCTGGATAATTTAAAGTCATTGACTTCTTTAATATCTTCATACGAAAAGTCAAACGATATAATTACAGATAACGCCTCGTTTGATATGACTGAATTAATTATCTCAACATCAGAAAATGTATGTTTAGCAATTCTTTGTATTGAAGTGATTAAGTCCAAAACACTATTATATTGCTTTATAAAAAAGTGATTATCGTTGCTTAAAATATCTAATTCATAGATATAAAAAACAGATTCTGGTTTTTCATATCTATTTTTACATATAAAATTCTCACAAGTATCATAAAATCCGATTTTTGTTAATTTCGAAAGAGATAGTTCAACATTGATAGTGTTATTAATGTTTATATCATCAATACATATTGTGTTTTCAAAGCAATTGTAGTTATAGAGAAACTGTAAAATCGCTTTTTCTGAAACAATGTAGTTGTTACAGAAAAGAGTTCCTGATTCAATTTCTGAATTACATTCTTTAATTATTGATACAAGTCGTGCAAGCATTATTTTTCTAATTCTTTAATTAATTCTTGTGGGAGTTTTTTTAATGTTAGAATTTTCTTCTTTTTGTCGTAAAAAATAGTTTTATCCAATTCATCATTACTAAATTTTATTGTTAATTTATCACTTACATAATCTGTATATTTAATCTTACGTAATTGGGTTTTATCTCCACTAATAATTTCACTAACTCCAAATTCTTCTTGCCCAGCATATTCTTTAAATGCATCTGGATTTTCATTATCTAATAATGCTGATATTGCACCTAAACTAATCTCTTTCTTGTTATTTAGGCAATCCATACAATAGTTAAATACACTATTTTTCTTTTGAATAGCAGTGTCTCTATCTATATTTTTGTCCTTATAGTATTGGTCTATTGTATTAACCAATCTTTTTGTAGATTCTGTGCTAGTAGTTCTGTTATTGCAATTAATAAATTCCATAAAGTATAGACTAACACCTTTATTCCCTCTGACAAATGATAGATATGTTTTAACATCGCCATTTTCATTTCCCTTAAATTTCTCCCATTTAGTAAGATTTATAAGGCAAGCAACATCTATCCTCCCCATTTCAAGATTCTTTATATTTTTAATAGTAAGGTTTTTTTCATCAATCACATAGCCATCTTTATTATTAATAGTTAGAACCAATAAATGTTCTTCGTTTAAGGTTGTATTTAAGAAATGGATAAAAATTAGATTCCCTCCTGTTGCTGGTGCAGAACGTGAGATTACTTTTTGATAATAATTAGTTGCTTCTTGCGAAAATACAAGAAAACTAATTTCTTTATTTACATATTTAGTTAAAAGCTGATAGAACATCTCATCACCCTCCCCAAAAATTCCATAAGTTGGATTTGATTTTTTGTAATAAGATTCTTTTATATTGCCTACAAAGATTTTCTCACGCTCTGTTGCTTGTATCTCTTTTTCTGCCAATTTTACATTACAATGAAATGAATGTGCATCTTTAATTACTTGGTGAATTACAATTCCTTCGATATTAATATCGTTTCCTTTCTTTTTTAAGTCAGCCATAATCTTAAATTTTTTAAAGTTGTTATTTCATTTCTCTGTTACCTTTCAAACACTTCCGACAACATCGCCTTTAATAAGTCTGCAGCTCTTTGTTCGTTGGCGGTGATTTGAGCCTCGATTAAACTACACTTTTCTAAACTTTCCTTGATAATCTCTACAATTCTTTTTTGTTCTACAACCGCTACTTTTAATCTGTTTAGCTCTTTCGTTTGTAAAAGTTTTATTGATATTAAATACAAAGATATTAAAAATAATAACAACTAGTTTAATTTTTATAAACAATTATTTTATAGTAATATTGACTGATTTATACTCTGGGTGAAATTGAGTCTTATACTCTTCGGTAAGAGTGATGATTTGGTGGTTGATGGATACTAATTCTTGGGTGTGTTGTTCGAATTTGTATAGTATTGCCATCGCTTTTTTTTAGTAAAATTTGAGCGAAGAACCACTACAACCTGATTGTAATTTACCCGACAGAGCGAAATTGCCCAAATAATTCAGATAGTTTTTGCTAGTAGTCGATCTGTGATCGGTCGACTTTTATGACCCTAAACATGCATCGTCAAAAAACGAGTATTCTTAATATCGTTAAATTGAACAGCTACCCTATGCATTGCTTTATCATTCTTTGGAAGTCTTCCCTCTCTATTTAGTACCATCACTAGATCAA
>JBOFWC010000123.1:0-2743 GCA_051653405.1 Proteocatella sp.
GGTTTTAAAATGGATAGAGATTTAAACGCAAGTATTAATCTAGCAAATTATCAAATTCAAAGAGCTTAAGAGAAAAATAAGCTTTGAATATGTACCCAACGATACTGGGGAATTAAAGCCTGTGAAGAGTCATATCAAATGGAAGTAGCTTATGCAAAACCAGATTCGCTGAAGCAGGAAGGCAAAAATGAAAATCGAAAGATATAAGTTTGCCACAGTATAAATGTCTACATTTTGTTAGAAATGTATATATTTTTCGTATCGGTATTTAGCTATGATGATGAATTAGATGCGCCTTATCAAGATAATTTGGCATCTTTGATTCATGATTATCGTTTTAAAGGGATTATTGATACCAAACTTTTTCCAATGATTAAATATATTCAGCAGATTGGCAATAAAGCCGTTCATTCAGCTGCACCTGTTACAAGAGAACAAGCGATTTTGTCGCTTCGTAATCTATTTGAATTTATTTCTTGGATTGATTATTGTTACTCAGATGAATATAAAGATATTGTTTTTGATGAAAGTTTGCTTGGAGATAATGAAAAAGAAAGCAAAACAAAAGAAGAGCTAAAAGATTTATATGAGCGACTAGGTTCAAAAGACCGCAAGCTTGAAGAAGTCATCAAAGAAAATGAGCTACTAAGACGTGAAAATACGGCAAAACGTGTAGATAATAGTAAGAACCGTGATTTTAAAGTAGACGAAATTTCTGAGTTTAAAACCAGAAAAATGTATATTGATTTAGAACTTGAATTAAGTGGCTGGAGTATTGGCAAAGATTGTTTTGAAGAGGTTAAAGTAAATGGTATGCCAAATCAGGAAGGGCTAGGGTTTGTAGACTATGTACTTTATTCAGATAATAGAAAGCCTCTTGCAGTTGTTGAAGCAAAAAAAACCAGTGTAAATCCACGTTTAGGGAAGATACAAGCACAGCGTTATGCAGATTGTTTGGAAAAAGAATATAAATTTAGACCTATGATATTCTATACCAATGGCTTTGAGTATTATCTTTGGGACGATCATAGTTATCCAGAAAGATTAGTATCAGGAATATATACAAAAGAAGAATTAGAATGGATTCACTTTAAAAAACATAATAAGACATCATTAAAAAATCCTGCTATAAATGATGACATTACCAATAGGCATTATCAAAAGATTGCTATAACAGCTTTTTGTGATACTTTAGAAAATGGAAATCGTAAAGCGCTTCTTGTTATGGCAACAGGCTCAGGAAAAACTAGAACAGCTATATCCATTGTAGATATATTAATAAAAAGGGGATGGGTTAAAAATGTTCTTTTTCTTGCAGATCGTACAGCTTTAGTTAAGCAAGCTAAGAAAAATTTTAAAACATTATTGCCAGAACTTTCGCTTTGTAATTTGCTTGATAGCAAGGATAATCCAGAGAGCAGAATGGTTTTTTCAACTTATCAAACGATGATGAATGCAATTGATGATATAAAGAATGAGAGAGACCAAAAGTTATTTACTCGTGGTCATTTTGATCTGATAATAATAGATGAAAGTCACAGAAGTATTTACAAAAAATATCAGGATATTTTTAATTATTTTGATTCTATTTTACTAGGGCTTACAGCGACTCCTAAAAGTGATCTTGATAAAAATACTTACTCTATTTTTGAACTTGAAAACAATGTACCAACCTATGCATATGAGTTAGGGGAAGCTATTGAAGATGGTTATTTGGTACCGTATCATACTATCGAAACTAAAATGAAGTTCTTAGAAGAAGGTATTCACTATGATGAACTTACAGATGAAGAAAAGGAACAGTTTGAAGAGACTTTTGACGATGATGTTAGGGATATTAGTGGGGATGCATTAAATTCGTTTCTTTTTAATGAACACACAATAGATACTGTTATACAAGAGCTGATGGAAAAAGGTTTAAAAGTTGAAGGCGGAGATAAATTAGGAAAAACTATAATTTTTGCTAAGAATAAAAAACATGCAGATTTTATTATCAAACGTTTTGATGTGCTGTATCCCAATTACAAAGGAAATTTTGCTAAAGCAGTATATACAGGTATAAATTATGTGGAAAGCATCATGGATGATTTTGAAGTTAAGGATAAACTACCACAAATAGCAGTTTCTGTAGATATGTTAGATACAGGAATAGATATTCCAGAAATTCTTAATTTAGTTTTTTTCAAAAAAATACGCTCTAAAACAAAGTTTTGGCAGATGATTGGCCGAGGAACTAGATTGTGTGAAAATTTATATGGTATTGGTCTTGATAAAGAGAATTTTAGAATATTTGATTACTGTAGTAATTTTGAGTTCTTTAGAACCAATAAAAATGGCAAAGAAGCCAAGACTATGAAATCTCTTACAGAGAATCTTTTTAACATTCGTATAGGGATTATAAAAGAACTTCAAAATTTAGATTATCAAAAAGATGAATATATAAGTCATAGGAAGTCATTGATTGAAGGGATATTGAAAGAAATAAATGCTATTGATGAAACAAAATTTAATGTTAGAATGAAACTGAATTATCTTCATAAATTCAATAAAGATAATGCTTTCGAAAATCTTACTGATGTTGATGTTAGAGAATTAGAAGAACAAATTGCTCCTCTTGTACCAGCTATAGATGATGATGAGTTGGCAAAGCGTTTTGATTATCTAATGTATACTATTGAATATGCAGATTTAAAGGGAGTGATTGCGTCAAAACCTAAAAATCGAGTGGTGACAACGGCAGAAA
>JBOFWC010000124.1:0-6585 GCA_051653405.1 Proteocatella sp.
GTACGTTACAGAGCTGACTTATATTTTATTTTTAAAAATGGCAAAAGAGACAAAAACAGATGGTGCCATACCAGAAGTTTATCGCTGGGAGGAACTTGTAAAAAAGCAGGGAGTAGAGTTGAAAAAATTCTACAATGAGCTACTTACACATTTAGGTGAGGATTGCACCGGTAGAATCCGTGAAATATATTCAGGTTCAAGGTCAAATATAGAAGAACCAAAAAACCTAGAGAAGATAATAACGTCAATAGATGCCTTAGATTGGTATTCAGCAAAAGAAGAAGGCCTAGGGAATCTTTATGAGGGTTTACTTGAAAAAAATGCTAACGAAAAGAAATCAGGTGCAGGGCAATACTTTACGCCACGTGTACTTATAAACATTATGACAGAATTGATAGATCCCAAAGTAGGTGAGAGATGCAATGACCCAGCTTGCGGAACATTTGGGTTTATGATTGCTGCTGATATGCATATCAAAAGAAAAACAGATAAATTATTTGATCTTTCCCTTGAAGAACAAGAATTCCAAAGAAAAGAAGCCTTTACAGGTTGCGAATTAGTTCATGATACCCATAGACTAGCACTTATGAATGCAATGCTTCATGATATAGATGGAGAAATTATTTTTGGAGATACCTTGACCAATCAAGGCAAAAAGATGAAGGATTTTGATGTAGTATTGACCAACCCTCCATTTGGTACAAAAAAAGGAGGAGAGCGCGCAACCAGAGATGATTTAACTTATCCATCTTCAAATAAACAGCTGAATTTCTTGCAGCATATATATAGAAGTTTAAAAAATGATGGCAAAGCAAGAGCGGCTGTAATACTTCCAGATAATGTATTATTTGCAGACGGAGACGGAACATCTATTCGTGAAGACTTAATGGACAAATGCAATCTGCATACAATATTAAGACTACCTACAGGGATTTTTTATGCTCAAGGAGTTAAGACCAATGTACTGTTTTTTACAAGAGGCAATATTGAAAAGAATAATACAAAGGAAGTATGGTTTTACGATCTTAGAACAAACATGCAAAATTTTGGAAAAACAAATGCATTAAAAGAAGAACACTTCGAGGATTTTGTGAAAGCTTATACAGCAGAAGATAGAAGTAAAATTGAAGACGAGCGATTTAATTGTTTTACAAGGGAGCAAATAGCAGAAAAGAACAATAGTCTTGACTTGGGGCTTATTCGTGATGATAGCATTCTTGATTATGAAGACCTTCAAGATCCAATTGAAAGTGGGGAAGAAATAATTGCCAAGCTTGAAGAGGCAGTAGACCTTATTCAAAGCGTGGTAAAAGAGCTTCGTTCACTGGAGGGTAAATAGTATGGCTAAAAAGAAACAGAATTTATCGAAAGAAGACTTTCTAGAGCAAGCACTACTGCCTGAGAGTGAATGTCCATATAAAGTCCCAGATAACTGGGTGTGGACGAGATTGGGAAAACTTACAAAAGTAGTTGGTGGAGGTACTCCATCTTCTAAAGTTAAGGAATATTATCAAGATGGGAAAATTTCATGGATTAGTCCATCTGATTTATCAGGATATACAAAGATATATATAGAACAAGGGAAAAAGAATATTACAGAATTAGGTTTGTCCAAGAGTTCTGCAAGATTAATGCCTAAAGATACGATATTACTTTCATCAAGAGCACCGATAGGATATGTTGCAATAGCAGCAAAATCATTAGCTACCAATCAAGGTTTTAAAAGTTTTTTACCTTCACCAGCATATTCTTCAAAATATGTATATTTTTACTTAAAGAATTCAAAGGAATTGCTTGAATCATATGCTAGTGGAACAACCTTTTTGGAGTTATCAGGATCTAAGGCAGAGAAAATTGAATTTCCGCTACCCCCTCTTTCAGAACAGCAACGTATTGTGGAGAGAATAGAAAGTCTTTTTGAAAAGTTAGATAGATCAAAAGAACTTATCCAAGATGTTATTGATTCTTTTGAAAATAGAAAAACAGCAATTCTTCACAAGGCTTTTAGCGGAGAACTAACTCAAAAGTGGCGAGAAGAAAATGGTGTTGGGATAGAGAGTTGGGAAGAAAAAAAACTTGGAGATATTACAAATATAAAATCAAGTAAAAGAATATTTGCTGAAGAATACTTAGATAAAGGAATACCATTTTTCCGTTCTACAGAAGTAGTAGAACTTAATGACTCTAAAAGTACAGTTGCTAGATATTTTATATCCAGAGATAGATATGAGGAAATAAAACAGAATTTTGGAGTACCTGAAGAAGGTGATATGCTTGTTACATCAGTTGGAACAATTGGAAAAGCATGGATTGTTGATGGTAGAGAGTTTTATTATAAAGACGGGAACCTAACTCAAGTTGTAAAATGTGAAAATCTAAACATGGAATATTTGCAATATTTCCTAAACTCTGAAAAATTCAAAACTCAAGTAACTGAAACTGTTTCAGGTAGCGCATACAATGCACTGACGATTACAAAATTTAAAGCAATTGAAGTTTCAAAGCCTAGAATAAGTGAACAAATAGAAATTGTTAAAATTCTTGATGGTATATTTGAAAAAGAGCAGAGTGCTTATGAACTATATGATTTAATCGAAAAAATAGATTTGATGAAAAAAGCAATTCTTGCACGTGCTTTTCGTGGGGAGCTTGGAACAAATGACCCATTAGAAGAAAGTTCAATTTCTCTACTAGCTGAAATTATAGATGATTTACAATAAAAAAATGATGAGGTGCGAATTTAAACGTTCGCTTCTCATCATTTTTTACTTTCCTCATACAAATAAAATATATAGATATGTTTAAAATATCTAAACTAGATCTTTTCCAAGTTTCATTATGGCTTCTAGCACGCCGCCACCTATACTTCTAGCTTTATCAGAAACGCTGAAGCAGTGTTTTTGCTCAGCACGGGGATCGATATCACCAATCTTCATTCCAAGGTGGACATTAAGTCCACTTTTAAGCTGACCACGTAAAATACCATCAATTGTAGCAAGTACAGGGACTTCATTGACATAGGCTATTACATCATCTTTTTTAACATAATCGCCTACGTGGTTAACTTCTTTAAATATGCCTTCTGCGGGAGATTTGATTACACGTTCTATGGCATAGCCTCCTATATTTCCAGGGATACCTGTATTTGGGGCAGCGCTTCCCTCGTAGATACATTTTCCAAGATAATGCCCTCTTTGGGATTCAACTACGCAGTGACAGTCTTTTTGCGCAGTAAATCCAGGGCCCACGCCGATTGTTATAGGAGCATCATCTATTCTCATGCCAAGGTTAACTTTAGCGAGAATAGCATCAACTATTATATCGGGCTCCCACTGATCTTTTATAGAAGCTGTTTCATCTATAACAACAGCTATTTTATTAGTGGATAAAACGGTTTTGCACTCAGACAGGTTGTTACAAAGGACAGCTTCAATTCCTTCTACAGAAGCACGGCCGTTATACACTGCTTCTGAAAAAGCAACTGTACGTCTTATCGCGGTTGGGTTTGGAATTTCAGTCATGATTATAGAAAATCCGCTTTCAAATAATCGGCATGCAACTCCAGTTGCAAGGTCGCCGCTTCCTTTTATAAGTACTTTAAAATCACGTTTTAACATAGAGCCTCCTAGTTTACGATATCAAAAAATATATCAAGATTGCCGCCACACCACATTCCAAGACTTGCGGCTTGTTCGTTATTTAAAATATAGTGCTTTTTAAATGCAACAGGATTTTCTTTAAGCAAATTAACAGCTTCTTGAATTGCAGAGAATTCGATAAGTCCTCCACCTACAGTATCTACGGTAGAACCATCTTTTTTTACAAGCATCTGGCTTCCTATGCCTCTTGGAGAAGACCCACTTTTAGATACAATCTTTGCAAGCACCATCTTTTCATCGGTATTAGATATAGCATCTCCTATTATTTCGCTAAAATAAGAACGCGGAGTCTCATTTAAGGCTTGTATTATTTCAGCCATAATGCTTATAGCGATTTCTTCGGGAGTTTGGCCACCTATTGGAAGGCCGATTGGAGTTTTTATTTTGTTAAAGGTTTCTTCTGAAAAACCTTTAGATAACATCAAATCTTTAGTTTTAGCGATTTTTCGCTTACTGCCTATCATTCCAGCGTAAGAAAAATCAAGTTTCATCACACTCTCAAGACAAGTAGCATCACATATGTGGCCTCTTGTAGCTATTACGAAACATGAATTTTTATCAAAGGTATGGTTTGCAAAAATATTTTCAAAGGAATCGACGATGATATTTTTGGCATTAGGAAACTTATCATAATTTCCAAATTCGGATCTATCTTCTAGAATTGTAAGCTCAAAGCCCATGAAGTCAGCGAGTTTTGAAAGTGCTAGGCTGACGTGGCCGCCGCCGCATACTACAAGTTGTACCTTAGGGTTTAGACTTTCGACAAATATTCCAGAAGCATCAAGATAGGGCGCTTTTTTAAAATCTATTGAAACAATAATATTACTCCAAAAGTCAGCAAGCTCGGAGTTTTCATATGTAAAACTTGAAGTTTCTGGATTGGAGTTTTTGTCTAACGATAAGAACAGCTTGCTTCCTATATGAGGCCCCTCCGTTATCGTCAGTATGTATGGGGAATCTAGCTTAAAATCTTTAGATAAAATATTTTTATAAAAATTTAATTTCAAAATTATTCATTCCTTTCTTTTATAATCTAGTTATAGTGCATTAATATTTCATTATAGTTCAAAACTTGAATGTTCATCAGTATTTTTAAAGGTTATGAGTTTAAAATTTCGAGAGTTGACATTCTTCTTATATCCAAAGGGACTATTTACAATATTAAATACATCCTCCTCGGTAACTATATGCTCAGGAGATATGGATTTTTGGTATAGGGAAGACAGAAACTCACAGGCAAGCTCAAATCTGTGACAGACTGTATTTATGGGTTTTCCTATGCACCAAAGGCCGACTACTGCGATTACCATTTCGGTGTCATCCGTAATTACAGGCTCACTGGGACCTGGAAATTTTAGAGGCATATGTTTTGAACCATCAGCTTCTATTAGTACATAGTCTGCATCAGTTAAGTTAAGCAGTTCTGAAGCGCTTATTCCAGCATCCAAAAAAGAAGATAGTTTATATTCTTCTTCAGGAAGGTTATTAGTATAGAGAATTCCGGTGGCACAAATAGGGCTTTCTTTAAATTTGGAATTTATCTCAGAAAAAATTTCATTTTTATTAATACTTTCTAAATTGGATTTTTTAGAAAGTAGCAGTACAGGATACTCTGTAGGAACAAAAATTTTAGTACTGGTTGTTAGAATGACTTTTTTTCCAAGGGAAGCCAGTTTTCTTGCAGCGGCATACATAAAGGTGGTTTTTCCACCGCTTCCAACTATCGAAATAATCTTATTTGGTAAAAGTTCATCAATTATCATAAAAGACTCCTTATTAATTGATTTTATCACATTTGACAGTAAAATGATACTGAGGTATACTCAATTTATCGAAAAATTTATAATAAACTAAAATATTTTCTATAACATAAAAATATGCAGTGGAGGACAAAATGTATAAGGTAAAAGCAGAAGACAGCGTAGGTAAAATATTGACACATGATGTGACAAAAATAGTAGCAGACGGAGAGGTTTTGGAAAAATATCCCGTATTTAGAAAAAATCATATAATCAGACAAGAGGATGTAGAGGTGCTACTTTCTATAGGAAAAGAATACATATATGCAGGTGATGTGGAAGACGGCATGGTTCATGAAAATGATGCCGCAATTGCTATGGGTAAGATGTGTGAGAATGATTATTTAAAACATACAGATGTGTCAGAAGGAAGAGTAGACATTGTAGCTCAAAAAGCGGGAATACTAAAGGTAAACCTAGACAAGCTTTATGAGATCAATACTGTAGAAAATTTTATAATATCTACTATACACAAGAATTCAGCAGTAGTTGAGGGGCAAAAAGTAGCAGGGATGAAGATAATTCCACTTATGATAGAAAAAGAAAAAATGGAGTATGTAAAGAATATACAAAAAGATGTACCGCTACTAACACTTAAGCCATATGTAAAATCAAAAATTGGGCTTGTAATAACAGGCGGAGAAATATATCATGGCAGAAGAAAAGATGCATTCACTCCTATAATAAAATCAAAGCTAGAGCAATACGGAGCTGAGCTTATTGGAACTAGAGTAGCATATGATGATGAAAATTTAATTGCAGAATATATAGAGAAGTTTCTTGAAGAAGGTGCGGAGATTATTTTTTGCACAGGAGGAATGAGTGTTGACCCAGATGATAAGACTCCAATTGCAATAAGAAAAGCCGCAGACTATGTAGTGAGTCATGGCGCGCCAGTTGTTCCAGGAGCAATGTGGATGCTTGCGTACAAGGGTGATGTTCCAATAATGGGAGTTCCAGGAGGGGCACTTTTTAACAAATGTACTCCAGTAGATATAGTACTGCCAAGATTACTTGCAGATGATAAGGTTTCAAGAAGAGAAGTCATAGAGATGGCTCACGGAGGATACTGCTTAAAATGTAAGGTGTGTCATTTCCCACAATGCAGTTTTGGGAAATAAGAACAT
>JBOFWC010000125.1:0-27558 GCA_051653405.1 Proteocatella sp.
TATGAATTTGCACAGTCTCCTGAGAAAATCGTAATGAGCTATGGCGAGTGTGGTTGGATCTCAAAAAATCGGGATTCTCAAAAAATAATTCAAAAATGGGTACATTCAATGCCTCATGTGCAATTAGCAGTACTTCATAAAGAGCAAGGGTTAAGTGATTTTGGATATATAGTGAGCAAAAAAAAGGCTGAAGAGCTGAATCTTCCTCAAGAGTCAAACTGTAAATTGCTAGAGCAAACATCGTGTCTTCATACTATTGTTATAGCAGATGAAGATTTTGCTGATAATCCACAGAAAGTATTTGAAAAAGCAGTTTCATATGCAAAGTCAAGGCATTTAGAAGTTGGGGATCAGATTTGGGGCAAGATACTTCTTGTCGAAGTTGAAAAAGGTGCTAAACTTCATCCTTATGTGGAGTTATGGATATCCATAAAATAACATTTAACAAAAAAATAACAAATAGGGCTTGCAGCTAAAGTTCCTTTATGTTCTATACTTAAATTATGACGGCTACTAAAAATAGGGGGGCATTTTAAAATAGAGTATTAGCAATGATTATAAAGTAGCTAGCAATATTAAATTTATCATGGAGTACAGATGGGGGCATCTGTACTCTAATTTTATATTTTAAGCTTTTAAGTTAACTGCTTTAGAATTTTTATTATTTGATTTATTATTTGGTGATTTTTTATATTGTTTTCGTTCTTCTTTTATAGCTATAGCTTTTTTGTAGAGCTCTGGATTTTTTTCTCTTAGATATTCTAGTTCTTTTTCAGTTAACTCGCTTCCTGATTTTAGTTTTGAATCTATTGAACTAAGTTTATTATCATTTTGAAACTTATCTAAATTGTCTTTAAACTGGTCAATTTTCATTTGACTTTCATTTTTGTTTGGGTTTTCAGTGTTGTTTGGGTTTTGCTTACGCTGCTCAAATTTCATTTTCAGTTCAGTACTTTTTAGATTAGTCTGTATTGTTCCAGAATAAAGCAGTGAGTTTATATTTGTCATTTTATATACCCCCACGTAATTTATATATATATAGCCTATCATCAGCAAGTTTAAGAAGGTCATAGCGTTTACAAGGTGATTCGGAGTTATAGGATATGCCGTAGCTAAAGCTGAATTGAAACCTTCTATCGGTATCTTTTGATAATATATTTTTATATTCATTTTTTATTTTTTCTAAAGTTCCGATAAGTAGATCTTTATTTAATTCAAAAACTATTCCTGCGAATTCGTCTCCGCCAAGTCTTCCCCAAAATCCATTATTTTTAAAGTTTACACTTAGTAAGTTTGCAATTAGTTTTATATAGTAATCGCCTTTTAAATGACCGAGTTGGTCATTAATAATTTTTAGTTTATCTAAGTCTATAATGATTACAGCAAAATCAGAATGGTTATTTTGCAAAGTTTCTTCTAGGTTTTCATCAAAATATCTACGATTCATTAAGCCTGTAAGACCATCAAACCTTGAAAGATTAAGCGTTTGTTGATATAATTGAAAAACTTGTATTATATTACTTATTTCTGATCTAACGTAGTCTGCAAGGGAATATTCACTATCAGAATAAGCATTATCTTTAGAAGATGAATATATGAAAAACCATTTTATTTTAGAATTTACCATAATGGGGATGTACATTACAGATTTTAATTTATTCTGAGAAACGACATCTTTACTAGGGTCATCGTCTGGAAAATCTGATATGTCAATTAGGGACTGAATATAAACTTTTTCATAATCGATATTAGTAAGTGCATAAATATAGCTGTCTTTAAAAAGCATTCTTGAATTTTCATCAATTATTTTTAAACCATGACTATCATAATGAGAAAGATATTCTTCGTCATTCACTTCAAGTAATATACATTGCTCAGTATATTCGAGTATATATGAGAATTTCATCATAACTTCATGTAGAAAATCTGATTCATTTTTATATTCTATTATAGCTTTATTTAATTTTAGAAATATTTCTTTAGCTTCATAAAGTTTTTTTAGTTCTTTTTGCATTTTCCTTTGTTCTGTAACATCTTGAATAACGCCTACAATTCCTACTGAATTTCCATTTACAATATGAACCGCTTTGTTAAATATTACATCTCTCAATGTTCCATCAGTATCTTTTACTTTAGATTCATAGATTTGTTTTTCTTTAGAGGCAAATAAATCGTCATCTGCTTTTTTATATATTTTAGCGAGATTTTCATCAAATAAATCAAAAACACTTTTATTAATTATTTGTTCTTTATTAAATCCAATGAAATCTTCAAAAGATTTGTTGGTGTATTCATATAAGCCTTGGGCATTTTTGTAAAATATTGGGTTTGGGATAATATCGATTAGCGTTTTTATAAAGTTTAATTCGTCTTGAACTTTAAACTTATTTTTTTTATATTCACTTATGTCCATCATTATTCCAATTAATTTTACAGGGGTATCGTTTTCATATATTATATGGCTTTTTATTTTTACCCAGCAGTATTTTTGTTTTGTATTGATTACTCTATATTCCTTGTCTGAAACTATATTTTTATTTATTGCTAAATTGATGGATTCCAAAAATTCTTGTTTAGAATCTTCGTGAATTATGTTTTCAACGAGATAATTTAAACTGTTTTGAAATTCGTTTGGATTTAACCCTAATATTACAAAACATTCAGGGCTAAAATATATTTTATTATCAGATAAGTTCCACTTCCATATTCCTATTTTTGCCACTTCAATTGCGGTTTTGAGATGGTTTAGCAATTCGGACGAGTCGAGCTCAGATAGTTCATAGTAATTTTCCATAAAATCATCTCCTAGCTGTAATTGCCATAATACTAATAATATTCTTATTATTAGTATTATATAACCATTTGAGAGTTTTGTGAAACTAAAGTAAGTGTTTTTGAGATATATTTTCTCGCATTCAGATAGAGGAACTGATTTTAGAGTATAAGCCTACGTTACTTTTTGTAGAGCATGACAATGATTTTATTGAGAAGATATCAAGCAGGATTGTAGAAATGGATGCAATTTCCCCAAAATAAATGCAATTTCCCCAAAATAAATTTTTAAATTTTATTTATGATAAAGTGTATAATAAGTATAAGAATGAGCATTTATTTTTATACTTATTATTATTTTAGGAAGGACCCTGTTATGGTAGAGCAAAATGATTATAGAGCATTATTTAGAGTAACACTTATGAATTTTTTAATAACTGGAGTTTTTGCATTGGGAATTATGACATATCTTTATTTTTCTTCAGGTTCATTGTTGTTTTTGATTCAGGTTGTTGCAAATTTTGGTTCTACGGTTGTATTTGGAATGTATGCTTTAGTTTTAAAAAAACAAGCAGAAAACAAATCCTATGAGTATGAATATGGGTTGGGAAAGTTTGAGTCAATAAGCACATTTGCAGGTTTTATTATACAGGATGCAAACTTGATTATTCTTTCGGCAATGGCGATAAATGATTTTATAAATGTCGATATGAATGTTTCCTTTGGTTTTCTAGAATATGCGTATCCTATTGCAGTTGTAGTATATGATATTATTGTTATTATGGTTTTAAAAAAGAAAAGCAGAAGTGATAATGGTATAGTAAAATCACAGATTGTAGATTGTTGGAATGAGTGCCTTCAGTTAATAGTGTCACTTTTTGCAATGTCACTAGTATCTTTATTTCCCAAAACTGTAGGTATTTATAGATTTCAATACATAGTAGGGCTACTGATTATTGGGTACTGTTTTTATGTGAGTATAGAGCCGATAAAACGAAGCATTTTCTCATTATTAGATAAATGTACTGATGAAACGGTAGCAAAGAAAATATTAAGAGCACTCACTATGAATTATGACCTATATGAACATTTTGAAACATATCGCACAAGAGTTTCAGGTAGCACGATATTTATTGATATATATATAGGGTATGATGAAGAGCTTACAGTAAAAGATATATTGCAAAGAAATTGCACGATTGAATCTGATATAAAGAAATTAATTCCAGATGCTGTGGTAAATTGTATATTAATTGGAGAATCATCTCAAAGTAGGTATGGAGGATAGTATGAATGGATTTGTAAATCATTCGATGTATAAGATAATGACATTTTTAGGGCGTTATGTATTATCAAGGCTAAGAAAAAAATCAAAATATGCTAATAGCATTAGTCAAAAAAAGTTGATAGAACGTTTACATAAAAATAAAAATACAGAATACGGAAAAAAGTATAATTTTGAAAATATTAATTCGTATGAAGATTTTAAAACTATGGTGCCGATTACAACTTATAGTGATTATGATGAATATATAAAGCGAATGCTTGAAAGGGAAACTAATATTATAACTTCAGAAAACGTTAATTATTATGCAGACAGTTCGGGCAGTACAGGAAATCCTAAAAGGGTTCCAGTTACAAAAAAAGCTACAATGGAAGTTACCAAATATACTATTTTTGTACCATTTGGAATTGGCTTTGAATATATGAAAAAGTTTTCAAAAAAAATGCCATCTGGATTAGTTTTTTTAATGCAAGAATACTCCGCAGAAAAGCTTCCAAATGGCAAAGATTTGGGTTGTATTACGGAAATACCACTTAAAATAATAAAGCCATTTTTAAAGTTTATAAGTGCAACTCCACTTCCGGTTATTTTTCCTGCAGATATTAAGAATACCGATATGAAATATCTGAAAATGCGTTTTTCGATTGATAAGAAAAATGTTGTTTTTATTAATGCGATTTATGGAATTGTGGTATATGAACAAATGAGATATTTAGAAGACAATTGGGAAATGTTATGTGATGATATAGAAAAAGGAATAATAAATAAAAGTATTCAGGTACCAGAAATTACAAGAAATGAGTTGGGAAAATATCTTAAACCAAATCCAGAAAGAGCAGCTGAATTAAGAAGTATATTCAAAAAAGGATTTGATATACCAATTATACCGGCTATTTGGCCAAATTACTTTTTTACAAATTCTATATTTACTGGAAGTTTTTCATTTTACATAGACAAACTTAAAAAATATGTAGGAGAAGATATGCCATTTTCATATTCAGGATATGGGGCATCGGAGTGTATCATGGCGGTTGTAAATGAAATGAACAATGGGAATTTTTCATTAATTCAAGATGGGGCTTTTTATGAATTTATACCTACAGATGGAGTAGAACTACTTACTATGGATCAGTTAACAGTAGGTAGTGATTATGAATTAGTAATAACAAATCTTTCGGGATTATATCGCTATAGGATGAGTGATATAGTTACGATTAAAGGATTCATGAATGAGTTACCAATTATTAATTTTATAGGAAGAAAAGATAGATGTGCGGATATTGTAGGCGAAAAAACATCTGAGGAACATTTTAGTTATGCGGTCAAAGGTTTAGCAAAAGAGACGGGTATTAATATTATAGATTATAGTATTTGGGTAGATAAAGAGGTAGCACCTCCATGTTATATTGTTTTTATTGAAATAAGTCAGGATATAGATAAGTTAGATATATTAGATGAATATCGTGATATTTTGGAATCTAAACTGAGTTTGGCAAATGATAGCATACCGTTTTATATTAAAACTAAACAAATTGGCCCTCTAAAACTTCGTTATTTAAAAAAGGGGACCTATAGTCGTTATTTTGATATGTTAAATGAAAAAGCAGGAACTAGCAATCAGATAAAACCTATACGGATTATTGAAAAAATTGAAATTGCTGACTTTTTTTCTAAGAATTGTATTTAAATATAGGAGCCCTTCAAGTATAATAGTTTCTATCAAAAATTGAAAAAATAGGTACAATTGATAGAGACAAATGGAGGGAAATCATGATCAACATAGCAATTTGTGATGATAAATCTGAAGAACGTGAATTTATCCGAGGTTTACTTAAGCTATACGCAAATAGATGCCAACAATATGAAATACAGGTACATGAATTTTCTGCCCCACTCGAATTACTTACTTATATATCAAAGAAGGGCGGATTTGAAATTTTGCTTTTAGATATATATATGCCTGGTATATTAGGAACAGAAGTAGCAAGAGATTTACGAAACCTTGGGGATGATTGTGAAATTATATTTATTACTACATCAAGAGACCATGCAATCGAAGCTTTTGAAGTAAATGCATCTCAATATCTGTTAAAGCCATATACAGAGGAAAAGCTATTTTTAGCCTTAGATAAAGCTTTTCAGAAAATAAGTATAGCGCAGCAAAATATTATTCCACTTAAAACGTCTGAAGGAATCACTAGGATAGATCCGAAAAATGTAGTTTTTACTGAAACCGGACGGAATAATTATCAAATTATTCATACTATACAAGGGGAAACTCTAGAAGTAAGAATGACTTCTAAAAATATATTCGAACTATTTTGTAAAAATAAAGGATTTATTAGATGTGGAGCTTCTATAAGTTTGAATCTCAAATACGTCCGTAAGATTTCTAAAGATAGCATTATTTTTGATAATGGAATTACATTGTCGTATCCATATAGAGTACATAGAGAGATTAAGGAAGCTTTTCTAAATTTTCAAATGGATACAGATAATTAAAATGGGGGTTGATAAATGGATTATGCTAGTTTGATTTTTATTTCATTTCTTCAATCAGTTATTGGATTTGCACTTATGTCATCAGCTTTGATGAGATTTAAAGAGCCGGTAAAGAAACGTATAGTAATGGGATTATCGGTTATGACTCTGGGTATAATATACCTTTGGTATATACTTTTTACAAAAGGGACTGATTCGGTAGATCATTTTGCAATTATTGTTATTTTAATTATACAGTTAGTTTGGTTTTTGATTTGTGCAGATGATAATTTTTTTGTATCTTTATTTAGTTTTCTAACTTTTGTAAATATATATATTTCGATTAATTATATAGGAGATACTTTAGCATTTAGTCAAAGTGGAAGTTCATTTGTGATAGAACTAATTATTATTCGCACGATAATATATATAATAATAGTCCCCCTATTATTTAAGTTTATAAGGCCTAAATTTAGAGACCTTGTGGATGCACTTGATAAAGAATGGATAATAGCGGGGCTTATGCCACTAACATTTTTATTATGGCAAATCATATTGTTATATTATCCGGAACCATATTGGCGAGGGAATCGTACTATTTGGGATCAATATAGTATAGGAGTAGCATATATACTATTTTTAGTAGTATATTATCAAGTGTACATACAAGCCAATACTATTGTTGAAAAACATGCATTAGAAAAAAGACAAATACTTATGATGCAGCAAGAAAAACTTTGGGAATCTGAACTTGCGCGTCAAAAAGCTACATCAGACTTAATATATCAACAAAGACATGATATGCGCCATCACAATATAGTGATTATGGGAATGCTTCAAAGTGGTAAGTTTGAGGAACTAAAATCATATATGAAGGATTTTGATGCGGCACTTGAAGTTACAAAGACTAATGTATTTTGTTCAAATCCAATTGTGAATAGCATTTTGAATCTATATGTAAGGAAGGCAGAAACTGAACATATAAATATGACAGTTAATGCAATTATTCCTGAAAATATAGGAATTGATAATATTGATCTTACTTGTGTACTTGGAAATGCATTAGAAAATGCATTAGAAGGTTGCTTAAGAATGTCTAAATATGAAGAAAAATATATTAATTTTACTTCTAAGTTTGTAGACAACCGCTTGCGTGTGCAAGTGGAAAATACATGCAGAAATGATGTTGTTTTTGAAAATGATATGCCTATTACACAAAAGCAAGGTGGGGGAACAGGTACAAAAAGTATTCTTTATACAATTGAAAGATATGATGGAATGGTAGGTTTTTCTATTAAAGATGGAAAGTTTGTAACTCAGATTGTGCTTAATGCAAGATGAGATATTATTTTAATAAATATATTGGAGGAGAGAAAAATGGAAATTATTAAATTAAATGAGGGAAGTAAACTTACAGTTACACTTGAGGGACGTCTTGATACAACTACGGCTCCACAGCTTGAGGCTGAACTTAAATCAAGTCTTGAGGGAGTAGATAACTTGACACTAAACTTTGAAAAGCTAGAATATCTTTCTTCGGCAGGATTACGTGTTATTCTTTCTGCGCAAAAGGTTATGAACAAACAAGGTGAAATGGTTATAAAAAATGTAAATGAAACTATAATGGAAGTTTTTGAAGTTACAGGATTTGTAGATATTTTGACTATTGTATAAAGAAGGTAAACTAAGCATATGAGTAAAATAGAGGACAAATTCACCAATAAAATGTATAGACGTATGTGGGTTCCTGCGATTATTTCTTCGCTAGGATGGGCACTAAGTGATATGGCAGATGCGGTAGTTGTGGGGCAAAAACTTGGAACTACTGGGCTTGCTGCGATAGGGCTGATACTTCCTATATATATGATAAATTGCATGTTCGCCCATAGTTTTGGACTTGGGGGGTCTGTTAAATATACAATTTTACTAAGTGAAGGAAAAACATCTGAGGCAGTAGATAGTTTTAATAGTGTTTTGCGTACCTCGTTATTGGTAGCAGTTATATTTGCTATACTTGGAAATGTTTTTATGACTCCTCTATTAGCTATTTTGGGAACAGTACCTTCTGATGGGGTGCTTTATGATGCTACTTTGGGATATTTAAGAATTTTAGTATCAGCAACACCCTTATTTTTCTTATCTAATATACTAAACTATTATTTGAGAAATGATGATAATAACAAAGTCGCAGGATGGGGATCTGTGATTGGTAATATCACTGATATTGTTATGAATATCATATTGGTGCTTTTTTTAGGATTTGGTACAAGGGGAGCAGCGACCTCAACGCTTATAGGGCAGGTGGTTGCAATAGTAATATATTTACCAAGTATATTTAAAAAGATAAAACCAATTAGCTTTAATTTGATTATTTCGGATATAAAAGACGGTATTATTTGTTTTAAAGCAGGAGTGGCATCTTCTATTACATATTTGTTTCAACTAGCGTTTATTTTGCTTGCAAATAAAATGCTTATGAAAATGGGAGGCGAAGATGGCGTTGCGGTATTTGATATGATTCAAAATGCATCGTATCTGATTTTATACTTGTATGAAGGTACTACAAGAGGGCTTCAGCCTTTACTAAGCACATATTATGGCGAGCGAAATATACATGGGGAAAAGCATGCGATGAATCTTGGTCTTATAAGTGGGTGCAGCGTAGGCAGTATTGTAATTATAACTATTTTAATATTTCCACAGCTATTGCTTGGTTTATTTGGATTATCAGGAAGTAGTGCTGAATCATTTGGAGTCATAGCGCTAAGAATATATGCTTTAGGAGCATTTTTTGGGGGAATTAGCATTTTACTTGTTTGCTATTATCAATCAAGAGAGCAGGAAAAAGAAGCATTTATACTTACCGTATTAAGAGGCGCAGTTATACTTATTCCGTCTACTATTATATTTGGAAGTTTTGGAATAAATGGTTTTTGGTGGCTTTTTCCAGCTACGGAGAGTATATCATTACTTGTTTTTGGGATATATAGAAAATTATTTGGGCAAGCTACAAATTTTGATGAAGCACGTATTTTTAATAGGATATTTATAAATGAAAGTGAAAATGTAAGCCGTATTACTTCTGAAATTGAAGAGTTTTGTGAAAAATGGGAGGCTGATTTTAAACAGACATATTTAGTTACTATGGCTGTGGAGGAGGTTTGCCTTGCAATCAAAGCAAAAGGCACTCTAACTGCTACAAGTGAAGTGTGCGTTACGGTAATTTCACTTCTTGATGGAGGGTTTGAACTTCATTTAAGATATGATGCTGATAAATTCAATCCATTTTTACTTCAGACACAAAGGATTAGTGAAGATGGAGATTATGATATGGATGCTATGGGGATTCATGTAATTAAGCAAAAATCGAAAGACTTTTTTTACAGGCATTATCAAGGCTTTGACTCATTGGTAATAAAAATATAAGGGGAATTGACATGAAGATTGTATATTTTGGAACAGATGTTTTTATAGAAACATTTTCATATTTACTAGAAAAAAATGAAATTCTTGCACTTTATACTTATCATAAAAATGAAGATTTTTTTACTGAATATGAAATTGTAAAGCTAGCGCGTAAGCACAGGATTCCAGTATATTATAACAGAATAGACTTAAAGGAGATAAAGCGTTATTTTTTAGAAGAGGGATGTGAACTTTTTTTTGTAGCAGAATATGATGCTATAATTCCAGTACCTAAAGATATGCCTAATTTTAGAGCGATTAATACACATAGCTCATTGCTTCCAGAGGGAAGAAGTTATTATCCGATTGAAATCGCAATGTATAAAGGACTAGAAAGAACAGGGGTTACTATCCATAAGCTAGCAAATGAGTTAGATGCAGGGGATATAATAATGCAAGAAGCCTTTCCTATTTATGAAGAAGATAGCAGTATAGATATATATAATAGATGTGCAAAAGTGCAGCTTGAGATGGTAAAAAGGCTTATGGTAAGTTTTGAATCGTTTTGGGAAAATGCAGTGCCACAAAATGAAAAATGTAAGTACTGGAAGAGACCAGATGAAAAAGAACTTACTATTACACATACTATTAAGCTTGACGAAGCAAAACAAATATATAGATGCTTTAATCGCATGACGAAGGTAAATATTCAAAATGCACTGTACTATGTACATGAATTTGAAATTATAAATAATATAAGTAAAGAACTTGAAGAAAATTTCATCTATATTTCAGAAAAAAGCGTATTATATAAGGTTTTGGATGGATATATTCAAATAGGTATTGAACAGGTTTGATCGGAGATACATTATGGAAAAAAATGGATTTTTAAAGAATAAAAAAAGTAAATTGCAAGCAAAGTTTATATTTGGACTTATGCTAACACTGATTATTCTAACTGTAGTTTTAGGTTTCACTATTTTGAGAAGCTATAGAGCAAGTATGGAGGAATATTATAGTGAGATGGCATTTGATTGTGCTACTTTAGGGGCTAATTATATTGATGGAGATAAAATTTTAGAGTACAAGAATACTTTGACTAAAGATGAATATTACAAGCAGGTAAATGACTATCTTTTAGATGTTAAAAAATCATTTGAACTTAAGTATTTTTATGTAGTAATTCCAACGGATGTACAGTATTATATTTGGGATGCAGGGGATGAGAACGATCAGGGAGTATGTGATTTAGGAGATACTGATGAATTTTATGGTGGCGGATATGAAGTAATGCATGATGCATTTGTAAATCCAAATGGAGATAAGTCAATTTTAATAACAGATAACGAAACCTACGGATATCTAGCTTCAGCTTATGTGGCTATTTTAGATTCTAAAGGGAATCCTGTAGCATTATCAAGTGTAGATATATCTATGGATAAAATCAATCAAGAGATACAACACTTTATGGTTTTAATGATTGCAGTTATAGCTAGTATACTTGTTTTTTCGATTACAATATATTATTTTTTCATCAAAGCATCAGTCATAAATCCTATGAAAAAATTACGAGATGCGGCAAATTCGATTGTGGATGATTTGGAAAACTCTAATAATGTAAATATAGATATACACACAGGTGATGAAATAGAAGAACTGGCGGATGCTTTTGGATATATGACATTAGAATTAAGAGAATATATAGACAATCTATCTAGAATAACCGCTGAAAAAGAGCGTATTGGAGCAGAATTAGATGTTGCAACTCAAATTCAAGCATCTATGCTGCCGAGCATTTTTCCTCCATTTCCAGAGCGAAGTGAATTTGATATATATGCTTCGATGATTCCAGCAAAAGAAGTAGGGGGAGATTTCTATGATTTCTTTTTAGTAGATGATAATCATTTAGCACTTGTAATGGCGGATGTCTCTGGAAAGGGAGTTCCGGCGGCACTGTTTATGGTAATTGCAAAAACTTTAATCAAAAACTGTGCTCAAACGGGAGCTACACCAAAAACTATACTTGAAACTGTAAATAATCAGCTTTGTGAAAATAATGAAGCGGAGATGTTTGTAACAGTGTGGCTGGGGATATATGAGATATCTACAGGAAAACTAATAGCAGCAAATGCGGGGCATGAATATCCCGTAATAAAAAGAGCTGATGGAAAGTTTGAGTTATATAAAGACAAACATGGTTTTGTACTTGCAGGTATGGAAAATAGTAAATATCGTGAATATGAATTAACTTTAAATTCTGGAGACTGCCTATTTATCTATACAGATGGAGTAGCCGAGGCCACAAATGGACAAAATCAATTATATGGAACAGAACGTATGCTTGAAGCACTTAATAAAAATTTAGATTTTTCGCCAGAAAACATTTTAAGATCAGTGAAATCAGATATTGATAGTTTTGTGGGAGACTCTCCACAATTTGATGATATAACTATGTTAGGGCTAAAGATTAGAAATGAAGGTGAACCTAAAATGCACACTATGAAATTTCCAGCAAAGATAGAACAAATCCCAGAGGCTACAGAATTTATTGAAACTATTCTTGATGCTAAAGAGTGTTCTGTAAAGTCTAAAATGCAAATAAATATAGCTATTGATGAAATTTTTTCTAATATAGTACATTATGCTTATGAAAAAGATAATGGAGAAGTTACTTTGCAGTGCAGCATCGAAAATAAAACGGTCAAATTGAGGTTTTTAGATAATGGAAAACCATATAATCCTTTTGAAAAAGAAGATCCAGATACATCCCTTTCTGCGGAAGAAAGAAGTATAGGGGGGCTTGGAATTTATATGGTTAAAAAAAGCATGGACAAAGTAGATTATGAATATATTGATGGTCAAAATGTATTGACTATAGAAAAAGCGCTTTAAAGTGAAATTTAGATTAAAGGAACAAAAATAAAAGCAGCAGTCTCAAACTAATGGGACTTGCTGCTATTTGTTTTATATTTAGGGTGTTCTGTTTTTTAGCTTGTTGTTTTTTATTTCTTGTTGAATCTGTTTAATAGCTTTTTTAGAACCTCGCTTTATATCATGTTCTAATTTTCTCTCTTTGAAGCTTACAAATATTTGGTCTAAATCGTAATCTGCAGGATAAAGTTCTTCGGCAGTAAGTTCAAGCTTTAGACGTTTATAATGGTATTTTTTAAATTCACTACCCTCAAGCACGACAACTTTATTTTCCTTATCTCTTTCAGTATATACAATCGCAGGATGCATGTTTTCTAGTACGGTTACTCTATCGCCTTTTTTTAATTCTAAATTGCTATTTTCATCTAGTTTATCTTCAGATAAGAGCTGATTAACTTTATTAGGCTTAGGGATTATCGTATCAAAATTATAGTTTTTTGATTTATGGTAGTTACGACTTTTTTCTATTATAGAGTCAGGTATTCCCATCTTTTTTGAAATATAAAGGGCATTACTATTTCCGCTTATACCAATGTGCATTTTATAAAGTGGGCTTAGAGTATCACTATCAAATTCCATAGCAGCATTTTCAAAATCAGGGTGAAGTGATGAAAAGTTTTTAATTTCCCCATAGTGGGTAGTAGCTATAGTTATGCATCCTTTTTTATAGAACGCTTCAAGTATAGCAATTGCAAGAGCTGCGCCTCCACTAGGTTCTGTACCACTGCCGATTTCGTCAAATAAGAGTAGCGTGGATTTTTTACTTTCTCTCAAAATATCTGCAATATTCTTGACATGTGAAGAAAAGGTGCTAAGGGCATTTTCTATGCTTTGGTTATCTCCAATATCTACAAATATCTTTTCAAATACTGAGAATTCAGTTCCAATATCAAAGGCGACAGGAAGGCCTGATTGAACAGCTAAGGTCATAAGTCCAATAGTTTTTAATACTACAGTCTTTCCACCGGCATTGGGACCTGTAATGATTAGGCTCCTATAAGATTTGCCGATTTCAAAATTAAGAGGAACACTGTTTTTTATCAGAGGGTATTTTCCATTTACTATTTTGATAAACCCATTCGAATTTAATTTTGGGCTTACAGCGTTAATTGTTTTACTGTATTTAGCTTTTGCCCAAATCATATCATATTCAGCAATTACTTCTATATTTATTTTTATTTCACGTATATTTTCGTAGATAAGCTCTGTAAGTTCTGCTAAAATTCGATATTCTTCTACGCTTTCCTCTGATTTTAAAATGGAAAGCTCAACTGTAAATTTTGAGATACTAGAAGGCTCTATAAATACAGTATTTCCTTTTGCAGAACTTTCGATGATGCTTCCTTGAATATTATTTTTATAAGCAGATTTTATAGGGATTGTATATTTATCATCTCGTTTGCTTATAAAGAATTCTTGGATATATTCTTTATTTGAAGGACTTTTTAGGAATTTTTCAAGCCTTTCTTTAATATTAGCTTCGCATTCATCAATCTTTCTACGTATCTTTCTTAGTTCTTTGCTTGCATTTGAATCTACTTTATTTCCTTTGATTGAATGATTTATTTCATCTTCAATATCTTGAAATTCAGATATATTTAGGCTGTAAGAGCTTAAATTAGGAGCGAAAAAATCCTTATCTTTCATAAAAGTTTTTATTTTGCGACAGCCTCTTAAGAAATCAGATATCATATTTAAATCTGAAGGCTCAAGGGAAGCGCCTTTTTCAATTTTTTCTACAATAGGAAATATATTAAATATTCCTTCTAGGGGAATATGATATGAAGCATCTAAAAGTTTTCGCGCTTCATCTGTATCCTTTAATCTTTTTGATACGGTTTTTAAATCGCTAGATGGCATTAATTTATCTATCAGAGTTTTTCCAAGTCCACTTACACAGTAACTTTTTACAATTTCTTTAAGTTCTTCGTAATGTAGCTTTTCAAAAGTATTATTATTCATATTAAAATCCTTTCATGTTCACATGACAGGTTGAGCCTAAGAGACAGACTTCTAATTTTGGGTATAAAAAAACTGCGGATACACCACAGCACACAAAGCTCATGGACCTGTATCTAAAAATAGTGTTTTTGTCTACAATAAACCAAGGTATCTGGAAGAAACCCTTAAGACAAAAATTCAATTAACTATTTTAGATATTAGACACTCACAAACTTACCTCTCTTTTTTTAGAAATCTATCTATATAAAAAGAATACAATAGAATACTTATATTTGTCAATAAAATTGTAGATTAAATTTTAAATATTTGATATAGTTGAATCAAATGCAAACGAAGGGAGAATCGGGATTGAAAGCAGACGAATTAAAGCATAAGTTACTTACCTTATCAGAGGATAGTTATAAGGATTTTAATAAAAAGTTGCTTCCTGGAATAGATAATATATTAGGGGTAAGGCTTCCTATAATGAGGGATATAGCAAAGGACATAGCTAAAAATGATTTTAGAGAATATCTAGAAAATGCTAAAGATGATACTTATGAAGAGGTTATGATACAGGGGCTTGTTATAGGATATGCTAAAGTAGATATAGAGGGAAAATTTATTTATTTAGATAAATTTGTTCCTAAAATTAACAATTGGGGGGTATGTGATAGCTGCAGTATGACCTATAAATTTATGAAAAAAGATCAAGGGATATCTTGGCAATATCTTCAAAAATATTATAATAGCGAGCAGGAGTTTGAAATAAGATTTGCTGTAGTTTGTACACTAGCACATTTTATAAATGAAGAATATATTGAAATGATTTTTGATAAATTCAATCAAATATCGCATGAAGGCTACTATGTAAAAATGGCAGTAGCGTGGGCAGTAGCTGAATGTGTGGCAAAATTTCCAAATGAAACGGTGGATTTTTTAAAGCAAAATAATTTAGATAATTTTACACAGAATAAAGCTATTCAAAAATCTAGAGAATCGTTTAGGATAGCGGATGGGCTTAAAGCGGAACTGAAAAGTTATAAGCGATAGGAAATTATAAACAGGAACTATGATATGTGAAAATAAAAACTAAGAAATGCTCCTAAAGAAATGCTCCTAAAGATAAACTATATAAGTTTAGGCCATAAGGAGCATTTTTGTTAACTAATTGTTAGTATAATATTTATTCATAAAAAAGAAAGTTAAATAAAAAATAAATATAAGAGTACCAAACATAGACGTAAATACTATGGAGTGGATTCCAAAGTCATTTATAATGCTAGATACTAAATTGATTGGATTACTTACGATCTCCCAACTATTAAGTCTTAAGAAACGACCTAAGTAAATTGCAAAACCGCTTAGAACAGATGCTATAAAAATAAAAATCCAGCCATAAATAGCATTGGAGCTTTTCTCAATATGCTTATGCATAAGTGAAAGGGATATATATGCTAAAATTAAACCAATTATCACGAATATGCTTATCAAGAAGAAATCATACCACATTACAAAATTGGAAGTAAATATTTCGCCATGAGGTTTGTTTTCATAAAATTTATATTTTGAAAGATGTATGAAATCTGTAATTATATAAGGAGCATTAGGGTAAAATGCTAGCCATGAAAATCCCAACAGAAGCTTAGGTATTTTGGATTTGAAATTTATATTAGTATATATTAAGCTAATATAAAATGGTACCCATGCTAGAAATATATTCCAGATTAAAAATATATAAGAATATTTTTTTAATACTAGAGCTCTTCCAAATACAAGTAACACAGATAAAATAGTTAGATATAGCAATGAGATGACTAATTTATATAGACCGTAATTTGATTTTTTAAAAAATGATACCATAATGAACTCCTGTTTTATGACACTAAGTGTAATTTAATGTATCCAATTGAAATAGATAAAACTATTATAATTGTTAAACTTGAAGTTAAAAGTAGAATTATTTTATCACATTTTTTGGGATTACGAAATCTAGCTTTCAAGCTTATTATCAGACCTGTAATTATTGATAAAAATATAGAAAGAAAGCCTATTGGTATAAGAAAGAATGGTTCAACTAAAGTACCGTCAGCAGCCACTTCTGAACCGATTATATTATAACTTATAGAGCAAGCAACTCCTATTAAAACAAAAATTATTGAAACTAAATATTTTTTCATGTTAAAACCTCCATTATTCTTTTGAATATTCTAAGATATCGCCGGGTTGGCATTCTAAAACTTCACATATTTTTTCTAGTGTAGAAAATCTAACAGCTTTGGCTTTTCCAGTCTTTAAAATAGAAAGATTAGCCATTGTTATTCCTACTTTTTCAGAAAGCTCAGTAAGACTCATCTTTCTTTTAGCAAGCATTACATCTACATTTACAATTATTGGCATAATATCCTCCTATATAGTCAAGTCGTTTTCTGTTTTTATTTTTATTGCATTTTCCATAAGTTCAGATAACAATGAAGCAAATACGGAAATAAAAAATGAAGCAAAGAAAAATGAAATGCATGTAATCATGAAATTATGCTTATAGTTGAAAATTAGAAGCATTGTACTAGCTAAACAATAAAATGTAGCTATCAAAAAGGCATAAAAACTTATCTGTTTAAGACATAATGCAGAAGAATTTGAAAAAGCTTCACCTTTTTCAATCAAGTTCAATAATTTTAAACCCTTAAAAAGTGCAATGAAAAAAGGGATTATTGTTGGATAAACTGCATAAAACACTTTAGGAAGCTTTGGAATCCAAAGTACAGACAATATAATAGATAATATAAAAATTAAACCTATTGCCATTTTTAAAAAAATAATTTTATAATTTTTCATAATTCACCTCGTATGATGTTTATTTTTATATATAGTAACATGTTATTTATCGTTTTTCAATAAAAAAATATCAAAAAACATGAAGTTTTTCTAAAAAAAGAATGAGATATTTGAAAAAAGTAGTATTTTTAATATATAGTTGTAATTTTTTTGACAAAAGGATAGAATAAAATATAATTTAAAAATTTATTTAAAAGGGGAGTATGCATGTTTAATAAAAAAATATTATCATTTGGAATAGTAATATTTATAGTAATTTTAGCTTTTTTAACTTTAGATATTCTAAAATTAAAGAAAGATGTAAATTTATTGGAAACCAAAATAATGCAGTTGGAGAGTCAGTATAGCGGGAATGTTCAAAATGCAAAAGATGAGCTTGAAGAAGTCATTAAACAAAAAGAAAGCATCATTTCAAGTTATTCATTTAAGCCATTAACAGGAAAAATTAAAGACGAGACACTTAATTTTAAGATAAAAATAGTTCCGAAAGTTTATGTAGAAGGGATGAGTGCAGAGTTTATAATGTCTGGAAATGATACATATAAATATAAGCTTAATTATATAGATAGAGAGTATGTCGCAGAAATACCGGTAAATTTAAATGAAACCGAGTTATCATTTACGGTATTCTTTAATGATGGTAAAAATATTGTTTCTCAAATTATAGATATAGAACCCGATGTTATTGAAAATTATATTATGCGAGTTAGTTATGAGTCTGATTTAAATATAGCTGAATTGAATAATAAAATTATAATATCCGGGAATGCCATAACTAAATACAGTCCAATATATGAGTCGGATTTGGATAAGCCTATAAATTATCCAGAAAAAGGAATGGTTATAGTAAAACACAATGGGGTAAAGGTATTAGAAGAAAATATAGAATTTAGAGATATTTCAGATGGACAGTATTTTGATTGTACTATTAATCAGGAATTAAATACAACAATAAATGATTATAAAAAGGGAGATACTGTAGAAGTATTTGCAAAAGTAATAGATAACTTTGGAAATATTACAGAGGAAAAAATAGATGAACTTAAATATTAAAAAACAAAAAGTGGGGAATTCCCCACTTTTAAAATACCATTTTTTGAACAGAAACATCATTTAGCGTTGATAATTCTGATTCTAATTTCTTTACATCTTCTTCGCAGTCTGGTAAAAACTCAATAAGTATAAGTCCACTACTACTACACATATTGCTAGCAGCTTCATGAATACCTAATCTTGTTTTTATTATGCATCCATGGTTGGTAAGTAGTTCTTGTACTTTTACTGCATCGGTATCACGATTATCTACTTGAATTCCCATTATAATTCTCATATAAAATCTCCTCTCCAAAATATAGACACTAGATTTTTTGTACCCTAAGGAGAATAGCTATAAACATATTTATAAATTTTATAATGAAAAAATAGCAATTGCTTTGAATGGATATTATAGGGAGATGAATAAAGTGTATTTCTATAAATATTGTATTAAACAAGTATATTGTTAATAGCTAAAATTTATGTTAGGATTATAGAAAAACTAGAGAAGGAGTCTTTATGAAAAAAAGATTAATTATAGCTTTAATTATCATTTTTACATTGATAAATATTTCTGGATGCTCAAAAGAAGAACAAAGCACAGCTTTAGATTTTTCTGTAGAAGTAGAATATAATACTGTCAAGAAAACAATCTACAATGATAATGGGGACGAGATAATGAATATATCAGTAACTCATCCAGTTATAAAAAATGAAAAGAATTTAGAAGCTTTAAAAAAAATTAATGATTATTATATTGAATTTGCAGAAAACTATATTTCAAGTATAGAGGCTGAAGAAAAGGATTTTGCAGAAGAAGATTTTGAATCAGCTAAGGATGATAACCGAGAGTTTATGCCACATGAATATGCAAGTGATATAGAGTTAGGATACAATGGAAAGATACTTTCTTTTTTAAATTTACAATATATGAATACTGGCGGAGCTCATCCTAATTCAATACAAGAAGCACAAACATTTGATACAGCTACAGGGGAAAAACTGAAACTCGAAGATGTTATGGGAGTTGGAGAAGAGGAAGCTAAAATTATTGTGTTAAAAAAAGTTTTAGAGGAAATAAAGAAGACTGAGGGGAGTGATGATTTTTTCTATTACGATAGTTATGAAAATGATATAAAAGAAAATTTTGTATCTGATGATTTTTATATAACTGATAAAGGCATATGTATATTTTATCAGACGTATTCAATTGCTCCATATGTGGCAGGATTTCCAACATTTATAATCTCTAATCAAGAGCTTGGAGAAAAATATATGTTGAATAAATAAAGGCTGCTTTAATAGAAAAATTTTTAAAAATAAAAATATATAGGGGAGGCATTATGGAATTTGAAGAGGTAGTAAAAGGAAGACGAAGTGTAAGAAAATTTATTAACAAAAGCGTAGAACATGATAAAATTGAAAATGTAATAAAAATGGCATCTTATGCGCCATCTTGGAAAAATACTCAAGCAGTTAGATACACAGTTCTTGAAGAAAGAAAAATAATTAAAGAAATAGCAGAAAACTGTGTTATGAATTTTGAATTTAATAGTAATATAATAAAGAATGCACCTATGATAGTAATTATTAGTACAATATCTGGAAGATCAGGCTTTGAAAGAGATGGAAGCTTTTCAACCAGCAAAGGTGATAAATGGGAGATGTTTGATGCAGGGATAGCGGCTCAGACATTTTGCTTATCAGCATATAATCATGGTTTAGGGAGTGTTATAATGGGGATATTTGATGAAGAAAAACTTCATAATCTATTAAATCTTCCAGAAAACCAAAATATAGCAGCAATACTTGCAGTTGGTTATTCTGATGAAAGTCCAATAATGCCAAAAAGAAAAGATGTAAAAGAAATTGTGAATTATATAGATTAAACTTATAGCGTAATAAAAAAGATTGTCAAAGAAACTAGAATTTCAATGACAATCTTTTTTATTATGCTATATTAGCTTCAATTTCGTTATTAGATACGATGCTTTTTTGAATTTGTGGTATGAAGTTAGCAATTAACATACCTATACAAGCTGGAATTATCCAACCAAATCCTATTTTTGCAAATGGAACTGTATTTATAATAAAATCGATAATACTAGATTTTATTCCAAGTGCTATTATTCCGTCAATAAAACTCATAGAAAATGCTCCCAAAACTCCGCCTATATAAATATTTTTATTTTTAACAAATTTATCAAATATATTTAAAATTATCAATACGATACTTACTGGGTATACAACGGCAAGTGCTGGAACTGCAACTTTTATTATAGATTCAACTCCAAGATTTGATATAAATCCACTTACCAAAATACATACAGTTATAATTACATTATATGCGATTTTCTTATTAAAGAAATCGTAGAAGAACTCTCCAGCTATAGCGGTAAATCCAATTGCAGTTGTTAGACATGCTAGAGAAACTACTATACTTAAAGGAATTGCAGTTCCAAGAAGGTTTTGAGTAAGGCCTAATATAAGACCTATTCTGTCAATATCTTGTGGGAAAGCATTTCCACTAAGGGCGCCTATGCACATTAATCCACCATATATAAGCGCTAACCCAAGTGCGGCTATTAAACCAGCTTTTGTTCCAATAGCAATTCTTTCTTTTTCGCTATCATAACCTTTTTTAGTTAGGGCATTAAGTGCAAGGCAACCAACTAACATAGAGCCAAGTGCGTCCATGGTTTGGTAGCCTTCAAGAAATCCTGTAGAAAATGCGGGGATGTCTCCAACTGGTAAAGGATTTCCTAAAGGGGATAGAATTCCTTTTATTATTATAAACGCCATAGTAGCAAGTAGTACTGGTGTTAAAACTTTTCCTACAACATCTATAATTCCTGAAGGTCTTATTAGAAATAGCCAAGTTATTATAAAGAATATAACTGATGAAATCACTGGATTTGCACCTTCAAATAGAGGTTTAACAGCCATTTCGAATGTTGTAGCTCCAGTTCTTGGAACAATAAGTAGTGGACCCATTATTAAAACAATTATAATTCCTAAGATTTTTCCAAATCTTTTTCCTATGTATTTTGTCATGTGATAAATATCACCGCCAGATTTTGCAACTGCTATAACTCCTAAAACTGGAAGTCCTGCACCAGTTATCAAAAATCCTAATGTAGTAAAAAACCATTTGTCTCCACTTGCGAAACCAAGCATTGGAGGGAAAATAAGATTACCTGCTCCGAAAAATGTTGCGAATAAAGCTAAACCGACGACTAAAGTATCTTTTGTTTTTTGTGACATAAATTACCTCTCTTTTTTAAAAAAATAAATTATTTTAAATTCTTGAATAAAATTTAAAATTTGTATTTTTTTATAATATACTATTTCTTTTCTTTTGGCAAGCATAAAAATTGAAGGATAATTCACCTGTATGCCATATAAGAAGAAAACTGTTAAAACTATATTTTAACAAATACATAATTATATATAAACATTAGAACTTAAATAAATATATATATAATATTTGGAAATACTGACTATTTTAATTATATTTTATGATTAAAATAATAAAGTACACTTTGATTAAAAAATAAAAATAATATAAAAATTTAATATGTATAAAATAAATATAAGAAAAATGTTTCATAATTAACATATTAAAAATGTAAGAATATGTTAATTAGATTATCATTAATAACTTTAGGGTATAAAAAATTATAAATTAATTTGGAGGAGGATACTCTCATGAAGATAAGAAAAAAGAAGAAAATAGCGAATAGACTATCTTTTTATGTTATATCCTCTGTAATTGTTACTTTTATAATGGTACTCTTGATTGCTATATTTAATATGAACAATCTTATAAAGACTAGAATTCAAAATGAAGTTTTTGTAAAAACTGAATCTGCAACTCAAGCTATATGGAATATTTTTGAGAATGCAATAATAATTACAGAGCAAATGAGTTTTAATAATGAAATAAAGAACTACTTAAAAACAACGAATACCTATGAAGATATAATATCAAATCCATTATATCCTAATGTTTATAAGACTCTTGTTGATATTCAAAACAGTTATAGATTAAACTTTCTTGTTTGGGTTGCAAATGAAAAAGCTAACTTTTATTTAGACAGCGAGGGTGTAATTCCGGATAGAACATATGATGTTAAAAAGAGACCATGGTATAAAATTGCTATTTCTAGTAATAATGTTGTATTTACTGAGCCATATATAGAATGGGGGACAAAGAGTATAGTTATATCCGCTATAAAAGCACTTAGAGAAAATGATAAAGTATATGGCTTTGTAACAGTTGATATGAGGCTTGATTCACTTCCAGAAATATTTGATAGTGTTGATATAGGGGAGAAAGGGAAATTATATCTGTTAGATGAAAAAGGAAACTATATTTATGCTAAAGATGAGCAAGTTAATGAAATGAACATAAGAGATAAAGATAGTTTTATAGCAGGGTATGCCGAAACTATAATGACTGGAAAACGTGGATTTAATGAGATTGATATAAAAGGAGAGAGATGGTATCTATCATATAGACCAGCAACTGAAAATGGATGGATAATGGTATCTTTGATAAATGAAAAGGAAACGAAAAATGAACTTATTTTGTTTACTATGCAACTTGCTATTATATTTATAATCGCTGTAGCAGTTCTTTTTGGAGTTATAGTTTATACAATTAGAAGCATAACACTTCCAATAAGAATAATTACTGATTATGGAACGGAAATAGCTAAAGGAAATTTAGATATTGATCTTCCTATGATGTACTATAAAAGGGAAGATGAGATGGGAGAACTTTCAAGGGCGTTTATAACAATAACTGAAGTCTTTAGAACTCAAAATGAAATGTTAATATATAATTTAGACGAGAAGAATGAAGAAATAAAGCTTCAATATGATTATATACTAGAAACAGAGAAACTTACCTCGCTAGGAAATTTAGTTGCAGGAGTGTCTCATGAGGTTAATACTCCACTTGGAGTAAGCCTTGCATCAGCAACGTATTTAGAAGAAATAAATAGTAGACTTAAAAACTCTCTTGAAAATGGAACTTTGACAAAAATAGGGCTTATAAAGTTTATAGAAGATATAGATGAATCAATATATCTATTACTAAAGAATTTAGAGAGAGCATCAGAGCTAATTAAAAACTTTAAGAAAATAGCAGTAGATCAAACAAATGAAATGAAGTCGGAATTTAATTTATATGAACTTGTAAATTCAATTATTATAAGTTTAAAACATGAATATAAACATACCAATGTAATGATAGAAAATTATTGTAATAAAGATATTATATTGAATAGCTACGCAGGGCCATTAACTCAGGTTTTTACAAATATGATAATAAATTCATTGAGACACGGATTTTCAGAAAAAAAAGAAGGAAGCATAATTATAGAAGCAAAGATAGAGGATGACTATGTAGTTGTCATATACAAAGATAATGGACAGGGGATAAAAAAAGAATTTATGAATAAGATATTTGAGCCATTTTTTACTACAAATAGAGAGGGCGGAAACAGTGGACTTGGAATGTTTATAAGCAAAAATATAGTAGAGCAAACACTTGAAGGGACATTGTTATGTGAGAGTGTATATGGAGAGGGAGTGAAATTTACAATAAAAATACCTCGAAAAATTTAAAAACTTTTATTATATATTGAACGGAGGCGACCATGATTAATATAGCAAAGGCACCAAAGTCCAAGGAAAATGACAAAAACTATAAAAAAGGCAGAAAGCCTGGATTGAGATATAACAATATAGAAAAGAAAAGTAAAAATTTTATGTATAGAAATTTAGAAAAAAGTAGTTGTTATAACTGCGATTTTGAGTACTCTAATTTTGACTACTCTAGTTTTAGAGGAGCTGATTTTAAAGCTTCTAATTTTGATGGATGTAGTTTTAGATTTGCAGAATTTGTTGGAACAAATTTTAAAAATAGTAGCATGAAGGGAGCTATTTTAAAAAATGCACTATTTAATTCAGCTAAGCTAGAAGGCGTGAGTTTTAAAGACGCTAAATTTGAAAATACAATCTTTCTTAACACGGATATTTCTAAGGCGAAAAATATAACTGAAGATATGGAGGGGGTTATAATATTAGCTGAAATACCACAAATTGATATAAGTGATGAATTAACTGTGGCAATAATAAATGCTATGAATAATTTATATATAAAAGAATCTAGAGTTTTGGATACAAGTGAGGGAGGTATGAATTTTCTAAGCATAAAACTTTTATTGGATTATTTTGAAGAAAAGGAATTGATATATATGCTTAATTATATGTCTGAGAATATAGAAAAGCCATTTTATACTTTAAGTTATATAATAAAATATATAAGAAATTACAAAATTACCTGCTGAATTAATCAACAGGTAATTTTATTTTTTTGAATTTTTTATTTAAATCTTTTCTTAATGTTGAATTTAAATCAGCATATTCTGCATCAATAAGCTCAGGATTATCAACTTCTTGTTTAAAACTTAATTTATATAAGATATCTAAGATTTTTGATGAATTATGATAATCATTTATGTCTCCAAGACATTTTACAAATTTAAGAATATCTTTTTCGATAAGAAGGGTTTTATTATTTATTGCATCTGGGAATATTTCAAACATATTTTTTATTTTTTTACCCATTATTCTAACAGAATGAAGATGTTTATAATTATCTAAACTTAAGAGTTTTTTATTTTTTTTGATTTCTAGCAAAAGATCTTTTATATAGTCATTTACATGTTTTATTTTATCATTGCCATTAATCCAAATTAGCTCAGAAATAAGTTCATCTAAATTATGGAAAGTATCTGACTTTATTCTATAAAGAAGATCTAATTCATGATCTTTTCTTTGTGAAATAGAAGCTTTTTTAAAATAATCATATCCTTCAAGTTTTTCTAAATAAGAAATAAATTGGTCAAGGTCTCTTATAATAGCTAATTCTGAATTAATATTACGAAGTTTTAGATTTACTTTTTTGAAAGAAGCTTCATCTAAATCTATCTTTACAAAATCTAAGAGGGTAATGATTTGGCGAAGGTATAATCTCATTTGATGTATTGTTTCAGGATTCTGAGAATTATCACTGAATTTACTACATTCCAAGTAAAAATCATTTAAAATTTCATCTATCTCAAATTTTATATCAGAAATATCAATGCCTAAGAATGTTTTTTGTTTAAATTTCAAGTCAATAATATTTTCGTTAGATTCATTGAAACTTAAATTAAAATTTTTTACAGCTTCACCACTTATAAAATATTGCAAATTACCATGTGATAAGCTTTCGTTAAGCTTAAAACAAGCTGCACTTCCTTTTTTATATTCGATTTCAAATCCTAGAAGATTATATGACAGAAAAAATATATTAGGATTATGTCCTACAAGAATTATACAGTCAGCATCATGATTTGAAGAAATTAACGTTGGAAGCATGGAATAATAGTCACCATTATATAAGTTATCTTCAAATTGCATATCTTTAATATCCAAGGATTTAGCGATTATTTTTGCAGTTTGAGAAGTTCGAGTGCTGGAACTTGAAATTATTTTTATACATTTGTAATTTTGTGAAATTATCAAGTTTTTTAATATATTTGAAAGACTTATTATGTTTTGAACCCCTTCATCAGTCAAAGAACGATTGAAATCTATTTTATTTAAGCTAGAATCTATATTTTCAGCTTTACCATGTCTTACGATTATTAAATCCAAAAAAACACCCCCATTATTTTTAATTATATTTTTATTTATATCCACATACAAGGTAAATAAACACCCAAACAGCTAAAAAAGTATTGACAACAATAACGTTATATCGTAATATTACGATATAACGTTATTGTTTTTGTAAGTAATTATGATTTGGAGATGTAAAATATGGATATGAATTATAAAGAGTTAGAAGAAATATCGGAAATTCTAAAGGCATTAGCACATCCAGTCAGATTGTGTATTGCTAAAGGACTTTTAGAAAAAGGTGAATGTAATGTTTCGCATATGCAGAGTTGCTTAGAAATGCCACAATCTACAGTTTCTCAACATATTCAAAAGCTTAAATCAGCAGGAATAATAGAGGGAGAGCGAAACGGGCTTGAAATAAATTATAGTATAAAAAACGAAAAGATAAGAAAAATAATAGCTTCGATAATAAATTCTATTTAAAAAAATGAAGGAGGATATCATATGAGTAAAAAGATATTGATTGTAGGCGGAGTAGCAGGAGGGGCTTCTGCAGCTGCAAGGATGAGACGTTTGGATGAGAGCGCTGAAATAATAATGTTTGAAAGAGGCGAACATATTTCATTTGCAAACTGTGGACTACCATATCATATAGGAGAAACTATAAAAGAAAGAGAACTTTTATTAGTTCAAACTCCAGAAGGAATGGGGAAAAAATTTAATTTAGATATCAGAATAAACAGCGAAGTAGTTTCGATAGATACTGAAAATAAAAAAGTAAAAGTAGTTTCTATGCTTAATGGAGAATACGAGGAAACTTATGACTATATTATATTATCTCCGGGAGCAAAGCCTATAGAGCCTAACCTAAAAGGGATAAAGAGTGAGGGCATATATAAGCTTAGAAATGTAAATGATATGGATTGCATAAAAGAAGTAGTTGATAAAGGGTCTGTAAAGAATGCAGTAGTAATAGGTGGTGGATTTATAGGAGTTGAGACTGCAGAAAACTTGAAAGAGAGAGGTGCAGATGTAGCTATTGTTGAAGCTGCACCACATATATTAGCACCTTTTGATACAGAGATGACAGTAATAGCGGAAAAAGAACTTAATGACAATGGAATATCATTAATTCTTGGAAATGGAGTAAAATCTTTTGAAAGAAAAGATGGAAAGATAACAGTTGAATT
>JBOFWC010000126.1:0-9199 GCA_051653405.1 Proteocatella sp.
TCGAATCACAAAAACTTTATTTAAACAAAATAATAATCACATATATGCCCGATATTCATGAAAGCATTGCAGGAATAGTTGCTAGTAGAATAAAAGATAAATATAATCGTCCAGTTATTGTATTTGCCGATTCTGAAGAACTTATAAAAGGGTCTGCTCGCTCAATTGAAGAAGTAAATATATTTGATGAAATTTCAAAACATAAAGATCTTCTTTTGAAATTTGGAGGCCATCCAATGGCAGCTGGTATGAGTTTAGAAAAACATAACTTTGATGCATTCTACCAAAACTTAACAACCGAAATAAATAAACTTGACTTTTCAATACAAAAAACATATAGAGTAGACCTTTTACTTGAATTTGATGAAATTGACCATAATATTGCTGAAAAACTTAAGCTATTCGAGCCATATGGAAAGGGAAATGAAAAAATAATTTTCTCTACAAAAGATGTTTCACTTTTAAGATTTAAGATTCTTGGGAAAAATTGTAATGTCTTAAAGTTGGAGTTTGAAAAATCAAAAAAAACATTTGAATTCATTACATTTGGAGACATATCTTTAATAACAAATATAATTAAAAATAAAGTGCAAATAAATGATAATAATGATATAATATCAAGTGAGATGAATAATTTCGATATTCTCTATTCTATTGGAACTAATGTTTTCAATGGAGTAGAAAGATTACAACTCGAACTTATAAGTATTAGATAAAATAAACGGTAACAATAAAGGAGAAAAAATACTATGGATTTAGCGTCATACGTGAGAACGATCGAAGATTATCCGCAGCCTGGAATAAGCTTTAAGGATATAACAACTCTTCTAAAGGATGGCGAAGCATTTAGATACGCAGTAGATGCGATGATTGAAAATTTAAAAGATAAAAAAATTGATCATATAATAGGAATGGATGCAAGAGGATTTATATTTGGATCAGCTGTAGCATATGGATTAGGTGTAGGATTTATACCTGCAAGAAAGCCTAACAAGCTTCCTGCAGAAGTTGTAGGCTGTCAATATGACCTTGAATATGGTTCAAACTCAATAGAAATACACAGAGATTCTATAAAACCTGGAGACAGAATTGCAATAGTAGATGATCTACTAGCTACTGGTGGAACTGCCGGTGCAGTTGAGAGCTTAGTTAAAGATCTTAAAGGTGAACTTGTAGGATTTGAATTTTTAATTGAACTTGATTTCTTAAAGGGAAGAGAGAGACTTGAAAATCAAAATATCCACGTATTGATTCATTACTAGAATTTATAAATTAAAACCAAATATTTTTATAAGGAAAAGACTTTCGTTTTTTAATGAAAGTCTTTTATTATTGTTCAATTTGTTATATAATGATTAAATACAGTTAATTATAAAGAGTGGTGATTAGAGTGCTAGAAAATTTACTATTAAGAATAGAACAATACAATCCGGATGCAGATTTGAAGCTTCTTATTAAAGCTTACAACTATGCGTCTAGTGCCCATGAAAACCAATACAGAAGATCTGGAGAAAAATATATAATACATCCTGTGGAAGTCGCTAAAATATTAGCAGAACTTGAACTTGACGTGGATACAATTGCCGCTGGGCTTCTTCACGATGTAATTGAAGACACTGATGTTACTTTTGAAGAAATTGAGCGTGAATTTAATAGAGATATAGCTTTGCTAACAGATGGTGTTACAAAACTTGGTAAATTGGAGTATAAAAGTAAAGAAGAAACCCAAGCTGAAAATATGAGAAAAATGTTTCTTGCTATGGGTAAAGATATAAGGGTTGTCCTGATAAAACTTGCGGACAGACTTCATAATATGAGAACTATGAAGCATATGACTCCTGAAAAAGCAGTAGAGAAATCATTAGAGACAATCGAGATATATGCTCCTATTGCAAATAGACTGGGAATTTCTAAGATAAAACTTGAAATGGAAGACTTGGCACTCAGATATCTAGATCCAGAGGGATATTATGATTTAGTTGAAAAAATTGCTAGAAAAAAAGCCGAGAGAGATGAATATATCCAAAAAGTCATTTCAGAGATAAGAGAAAAATTAGACGATTCAAATATAGAAGCTGATATAACCGGACGAGCAAAACATTTTTATAGCATCTATAAAAAAATGAAAAGTCAAAGCAAGGAATTTGACGAAATATTTGACTTAATGGCCGTAAGAGTTCTGGTAGAAAACGTAAAAGATTGTTACGCATCCCTTGGACTTGTTCATACAATATGGAGACCTATTCCTGGCAGATTTAAAGATTATATCGCAATGCCAAAGCCTAATATGTATCAGTCGCTTCATACTACAGTTATAGGCCCTGATGGAGAACCTCTTGAAATTCAGATAAGAACATGGGAAATGCATAGGACTGCAGAGTTTGGTATCGCTGCGCACTGGAAATACAAAGAAGGCAAAATAAATCAAGAATCCTCAGATATGGAATCAAAGCTTCAATGGCTGAGGCAGATGATGGAATGGCAAAAGGAAGTATCTGACCCTAAAGAGTTTATGGATTCACTTAAAATAGACCTATTTACAAGTGAAGTTTATGTATTTACTCCAAAAGGTGAAGTAATAGAGCTTCCAGCAGGTTCAATTCCGCTTGATTTTGCATACAAAGTCCATTCAGACGTTGGAAATAGATGTGTAGGCGCTAAAATAAACGGAAAAATAGTTCCGATGAACTACAAGCTCCAAAATGGAGATCTTATAGAAATCTTAACCTCTGCAAACTCAAATGGACCATCAAGAGACTGGCTTAACATGGTCAAAAGTTCTCATGCTAAAAGTAAAATCAGGCAGTGGTTTAAAAAAGAACGCCGAGAAGAAAACATCCAAAAAGGAAGAGAATTGCTTGAAAGGGAAGTAAAAAGACAGGGATACTCTCAGTCCGAAATACTAAAGCATAAATACCTTTCACCAATAATGAAATCTCTTTCGATTCCAAATGATGAAGATTTTTATGCAGCACTTGGTTATGGTGGAATAACCCTTTCTCAAGTTATGCCAAAACTTAAAGAAAAATATGAGATAGATAATAAAGATAAGGATTTAAAAGATGCTAAGTCAAAGAAAACTCTAGCAGAAGAAGCTGCTCAGCATCAGATTCAGCCACAGAGAAAACCAAAGTCTCAGGACTATAAAGGCGTTTATGTAAAAGGAATAGACAATGTTCTTATTAGATTTGCAAAATGCTGTAATCCACTTCCAGGAGATGAGATAGTAGGCTATGTAACTAAGGGGCGTGGAGTATCTATACACCGTGCAGATTGTGACAATATAGATATAAACTCAGAAAACCCTAGTGAAAAGCTTGTAGAAGTAGGTTGGGATCAAAATTATAGCAGCGTTAAGTCCTTTGAAGTAGAAGTCCTTATTCAAGCATATGAAAGAAGGGGCTTATTTGTAGATGTAAGTAAGATTTTAGCAGATGAAAAAATTCAAGTTAATGGAATAAATGCCAGAACTAACAGAGAAGGCATAGTGAACATGAATACTATAATCGTAGTAGCTACCAAAGATCAGCTTAAATCTATAAAAAACAAACTAAAAAGAATAGAAGGAGTTATATCTGTAACCAGATTGTAAAAGACGAGATATGAGAGCTATTGTACAACGTGTTAAATATTCAAGTGTTGAATTTATAAAAGAAGATGCTAAAGTAAAAAACGAGATAAATCAAGGATTCCAAGTGCTTCTTGGTATAACTCATGATGATACTGACAAAGATCTTGACTATATAGTTGATAAAATAACTGGTCTTAGAGTATTTGAAGATGAAAATCAAAAACTAAACCTTTCTATAGAAGATATCTCAGGAGAAATCCTGCTAGTTTCTCAATTCACACTTTATGGTGATGCAAGAAAGGGAAAAAGACCAAGTTTTACAGATGCAGCAAGACCTGAAATAGCTATTCCTCTATATGAAGGAGCTATTGAAAAAATAAAAGCTAAGGGCATAAACTGCCAAACTGGTGAATTTGGAGCAGATATGCAGGTAACTATTGTAAATGATGGGCCTGTTACTATCATGCTTGACAGTAAAAAACAATTTTAATTAAGAGGTGAACAATGTTTTTAGAAACGATTGGAAGAAATAAATACGGCATAAACAGCTACATTCTTGCAGATGAAGCTTCAAAAAAAGCGTTAGTTATAGACCCAGGCGTAAACTATGAATCTATAATGTATTCGTTAAAAGAAAATAACTTCGAATTACAAGCTATACTTCTTACTCATGGTCACTGCGATCATATCGCAGATGTTCCAAAACTTAAAGAACAGCTAGATGTTCCAGTATATGCACATGTAAAAGAAAATGAAATTCTTATGAGAGGCGAACTTAACTACTCAAAAAATTTCGGATTAGGCCTTATAGAGTTTAGTGCAGATCAGCTTATAAAAGATTCTCAAGAACTTGACTTTGGGTGGATAAAATTCACAGTAATCCATACGCCAGGACATACAAAAGGTGGAGTTTGCTACCTACATGGAGATACAATGTTTACAGGAGATACTTTGTTCGCAGGTTCTATGGGAAGAACAGATCTTTATGGCGGAAATGAAGAGCATATGAAAGCTTCTCTTCAAAAACTTGCTATGATGGATGAAAGTATAAATGTATATCCAGGACATGGTCCAAAATCTACAATAAAGATTGAAAAACAGACAAATCCATTTTTAAGGTTTTAGATGATGAATATATTCTTACAAAATTTAAAATATGAATACGAAATTCACATGATGATTAAGACATTCACTAAAATCGAATGTGAATTTAAAGATATAACGCATTGGGATTCTAATCAAGACAGCTATGTACTTGTAGAGGAATCTCATTGTGCTGAAAACGGCAGTGAAGATATTATAACTGTAAACTGTAATGCTATTTTAAATGGCAAAACATATAATATAAAAGAAACTGCTAAAAACAATAAAAGAGATATAAAAAACGCATACAAAAGATGTATATACCATATTATGGCTGATATAACCTCAAAACAGCTCCCATGGGGAATTCTTACAGGAATAAGACCCGTAAAAATAATTCATGAGCTTAAGAACCATCACCCAGAAATGAGCCTTGAGCAAATTAAATCAGTTATAGGTACTGAATATCTTGTTTCTACAGAAAAAGTAAACCTTATGGAAATAATTTCAGATATTCAGTCTCCAGTTATAAATCAAATCGACGAAAATAGCTACAGTATATATATTTCTATTCCATTTTGTCCAAGTCGCTGCAATTACTGCTCATTTTACTCAAATGACATAAAGCAAAAAGGCCATCTTTGTGATAGTTATATAGATGCATTAGAACAGGAAATAAAAGATACTTTGGCACTTGAGTGGGTAAATTCTAAGAGACTTGACAGCATATATATTGGAGGAGGCACTCCTACATCACTAGGCGCTGATCATATCGAAAGACTTCTTAAATTTTTAAATCAAATCGTTGATTTTTCAAACCTTAAAGAAGTTACTTATGAAGCTGGAAGACCAGATACTATAACCGCTGAAAAACTTGCTGTACTAAAAAAATACGGAGTGGACAGAATTTCTATAAACCCTCAGAGCATGGTAGATAAGACACTTAAGACTATAGGGCGTAATCATGATTCAAAGAGCATAGAAGACGTATTTAACCTAGCAAGAGAACACGGTTTTGACAATATAAACATGGATATAATCTTAGGACTTCAAGATGAAGACCTTGAAGATGTAAGATATACCTTAGAAAAAATAAGTCAGCTTGACCCAGATTCTATAACTATGCATACCCTTTCAATAAAAAGAGCTTCCAAACTAAACGAGGAACTAGATTTAGAAGAAATCTCAAGACAAGAAAAAAATATCACAGATATGATAGACCTAGTTTATCAGTATATGAACAAAATCGGCATGAAACCATATTACTTATACAGACAGAAAAATATATTAGGCGGGTTTGAAAATGTCGGCTTTGCAAAACAAGATAAAGAATCATGGTATAACATAGTGATAATGGAAGAAATCCAAAACATAATGGCCTTTGGTTCAGGAAGTGTTTCAAGATTTATATTCCCTGCAGAAAATAGAATTGAAAAGGTTTCTAATATAAAAAATCTAGAGAGCTACTTAGAAAAAATAGATGAAATGATAATAAGAAAAAGAGTGGAGATGAAATAATGAAAATTCAAAAACCAAAAGGGACAGATGATATTTTACCTAGCGTCATAAGCAAATGGTATTATGTTGAAGACATGTTTAAACAAGTATGTCATGATTTTGGATACAAAGAAATAAGAACACCAGTTTTTGAATACACAGATTTATTCAAAAGAGGAGTGGGGGACACTACAGATATAGTTCAAAAAGAAATGTTCAACCTTGAACAGAGAATAAACCCTAACTCAAAGAAAAAACCAGAAACTTTTTCGCTTAAACCAGAAGGAACTGCTCCTGTAGTAAGAGCCTATATAGAAAACAGTCTATATGCGAACCCTCAACCTACAAAGCTTTTCTATAATACACCATGCTTTAGATATGAGCAGCCTCAAGAAGGAAGAAAACGTGCATTCCACCAGTTTGGAGTAGAAGTATTTTCTAGCACAAATCCATATACAGATGCTGAAGTTATCGGGCTTGCTATGGAGTTCTTTAGAAGACTTGGAATAGACAAAAACCTAGAGTTAAGAATAAACTCAGTTGGAACTATGGAAAGCAGAGGCGCATATTCAGATAAACTAAGAGGTTTCTTAGAAAAAGATTATGATAGACTTTGTGATACATGTAAGGATCGTTTCCACAAAAATCCAATGAGAATAATAGACTGCAAAAACGAAACATGTAAAGAAATCTCTAAAGATGCTCCACTTATGATAGACAACCTAAGCGAAGAAAGCAAAGCTAACTTTGAAAAACTTAAAGAATGTCTTGATATAATGGGAATAGCGTATACAATAGACCCATATATAGTAAGAGGACTTGACTATTATACAGATACAGCATTTGAAATAGTTTCAAATGACATCGGAAGCCAATCTACAGTATGTGGTGGTGGAAGATACAATGGACTTGTAGAACAGCTTGAAGGGCCTGTAACTCCAGGAATAGGATTTGGACTTGGAATAGAAAGACTTCTTCTAGTTATGGAAAGTTTAAAAGTAGAATTCCCAGAAGAAAAAGGACTTGATCTATTTATAATAGCACTTGGCGATCAAGCAGATAAACTATCTACAAAAATGATATACGAACTTAGAAAACAAGGCATATCATGCGATAAAGATCACCTTAGCAGAAGTATGAAAGCTCAGTTTAAATACTCAGACAAGCTAAATGCTCAATATACAGCTATAATTGGTGAAAATGAGATTGAAAATAATGTAATAGTGCTTAAAGACATGAAAAATTCAACTCAAGAAAACATAGATTTAGGAGAATTTGTAAATAAATTCATTCAAATTCTAAAATAGATAAAATATAGGATATGGAGAGAACTATGGAAACTTTAAAAGGACTAAAAAGAAGTGACTATTGTGGAACACTTAGAATTGAAAATGTAGACAAAGAAGTAGTGCTTATGGGCTGGATTCAAAAATCTAGAAACCTAGGCGGACTTATATTTGCTGATATAAGAGATACTTCAGGACTTTGTCAGATAGTGTTCGACATAAACGACAACAAAGAGCTTTTCGAAAAAGCAGAAAACCTAGGCTCAGAGTACGTAGTAGCTGTAAAAGGAATCATTAAAGAAAGACAAGCTAAAAACCCTAATATAGCAACAGGAGATATCGAAGTAATCGTTAGTGAGTTAAGAATATTAAATGAATCAGAAACTCCTCCTATATATGTAAAAGATGATGACGATGTTTCAGAAGGCCTAAGACTTAAATACAGATACTTAGACCTAAGAAAACCTCAAATGCAACACAATATGAAAATGAGACACAAGGTATGTCAAATCGTGAGAAACTTCCTTTCTGACGAAAACTTCCTTGAAATAGAAACTCCAATACTTGGAAAACCTACACCAGAAGGTGCAAGAGACTATCTAGTACCAAGCCGTGTAAACCCAGGAAAATTCTATGGCCTTCCTCAATCACCACAGCTATTCAAACAGCTGCTTATGGTTTCAGGAATGGATAGATATTTCCAAATAGCAAAATGCTTCAGAGACGAAGACCTTAGAGCTGATAGACAGCCTGAGTTCACTCAAATAGACTGCGAAATGTCATTTGTTGAAATGGAAGACGTAATGGAAGTAATGGAAAGACTTATCCAAAAAGTTTTCAAAGAAACTATAAACGTAGACATCACACTTCCACTTCCAAGATTAACATACAAAGAAGCTATGGACAGATTCGGATCAGATAAGCCAGACTTAAGATTTGGATTTGAACTTAAAGATCTTACAGAAATAGCTGCAAAATGTGGATTCTCAGTATTTGAAGGCGCTGTAGCAGCAGGTGGTTCAGTTAGAGCTATAAACCTAAACGGCTATGAGTCACAATTTACAAGAAAAAATATTACAGAGCTTGAAAACGTAGCTAAACTTTATGGTGCAAAAGGCCTTGCTTGGATGAAATTTACAAGCGAAGGAATAAGCTCTCCAATAGCTAAGTTCATGACTCAAGAAGTTATAGATCAAATAACAGCTACAATGGATGCAAAAGAAGGGGACTTACTTCTTTTCGTAGCAGACAAGCATTCAATAGTATTTAACGCTTTAGGACACGTTAGACTAGAAGCTGCTAAAAAACTTAATGTTGTAGATGAGAACGAATTCAACTTCTTATATGTAACAGAATTCCCAATGTTTGAATATGACGAAGAAGCAGGAAGATATGTGGCAATGCACCACCCATTCACATCTCCACTTGATGAAGATTTCGACAAATTCGAAACAGAGCCACAAACAATGAGAGCAAAAGCTTATGATATGGTACTAAACGGAGTAGAGCTTGGTGGAGGAAGTATCAGAATATACGATCCTAAAGTTCAAAGCACAATGTTTAAAGTACTTGGATTTACAGAAGAAAACGCTTATGAGCAATTTGGATTCCTATTAGATGCATTCAAATATGGAACACCTCCACACGGTGGACTAGCATTTGGATTAGATAGAGTAATGATGCTTATCTTAAACCAAGAAAGCATAAGAGACGTAATTGCATTCCCTAAAAATCAAAATGCAATCTGTCCATTAACAAATGC